>NZ_JAMTCC010000044.1:0-40829 GCF_025370265.1 Shewanella septentrionalis
AGTAACCGTAAGACCATCACCGCAACGGGTGACGCTTTTTCATGGCTATCTAAAGCCAACCATAGCCGCTTGAGTTCTTCCTCAGATAAATAACGCTCACTGTGCGTAGACTTATACCGCTTAAAGCCTTTGCAAGGGTTACTTTGCGCTGGACGATACTCATATACTTCGGCTTGCTGCATCATTACCGACAACAACGGCAACAAGCGATTAGCCATGCCTTTCGAGGCATGCATACCATCAAACCACTGCTCTATGTGTTGTCGTGTCAATGCTGCAAGTGGAACATCACCCAACACAGGGGCGATATGCCGCGTAAAACCACGCTGGCTATTGAGTAATGTTGAGGGCTTCCAATGACGGGCATATCTTGGAAAAAACTCTTCAGCGAACGCACAGAGCGTAAGAGAGGGCGCAGGTTCACGCACCACCCCATAACGTAACGCATCTATCTGCTTTCTTGCCTCAAGTCGCGCATCATCAAGCGTGATATCATTTGCATTGCCGATAACATGAAGTTGTCGCAAACCTTGATACTGGAAGCGAACGTAATAACACCGAATACCAGAGGGATAGGCTCGCATAAAAAAAGCGGGAAAATATTTATCGTAAAACACCGTTATTTTCTGTGGTGTGGGTAAATTATCAATCATTGACTGTTGTAGTTTAATACTCGGCATAGGTTTTCCTCGTTCAGTAAGGTGGCATTCAAGAGGTGTTTTCGAACCATTTTCGGGCTAAAAACACGTAAAAAACGCATTAAATTTCACTGAGCGAAAATCAATAAAACACATTTAAATCAATGCACTAAACTCAACAAACAACCACCCCCTTGGAGCGTGGGGTGTAATTGATGAACATTGCAGAGTATTCGATACGCCACAAAGTCATCAGTTGGATGTTTGTGTTGCTGCTACTCGTGGGTGGCGGAGTGAGTTTTACCGGTTTGGGGCAATTAGAATTCCCCGAATTCACCATTAAAGAAGCCCTAGTGATCACGGCTTACCCCGGCGCATCACCTGAACAAGTTGAAGAAGAAGTCACACTGCCGCTCGAAGATGCCCTGCAGCAACTCGATGCCATTAAGCATGTGACCTCGATTAACAGTGCGGGCCTGTCACAAATCCAAATTGAGATTAAAGAAAGCTACGACAAAACCACGCTGCCACAGGTGTGGGATGAAGTGCGTCGTAAGGTCAACGACACGGCGGGCAACTTGCCTCCGGGCACCACTGCGCCGCAGGTGATGGACGACTTTGGTGATGTGTATGGCATTTTATTTAATCTCTCAGGCCCTGATTACAGTAACCGCGAGTTGAGCAATTACGCCGACTATCTGCGCCGTGAACTCGTGCTCGTGCCCGGGGTTAAAAAGGTCTCGGTTGCAGGCAGCGTCACCGAGCAAGTCGTGATTGAAATCTCCCAGCAAAAGCTGTCGGCACTAGGATTAGATCAAAGCTATATCTATGGTTTAGTGAACAATCAAAACGTGGTCTCCAACGCGGGCAGCTTAGTGATTGGCGATAACCGTATTCGCATTCATCCCACGGGCGAATTTAGCAATGTGCAGGATCTGGCGCGCTTGATTGTCAGCCCACCGGGTAGCACTGAGCTAATTTACCTTGGCGACATTGCTAATATTGAAAAGGATTACGACGAAACCCCGAATGTGCTTTACCACAATAAGGGCGAAGCGGCGTTATCACTGGGGATTTCTTTCTCTAGTGGCGTGAACGTGGTCGAAGTCGGACAAAAGGTCAGTGACCGCTTAGCCGAGCTTGAATCCCAACGCCCAATCGGCATGAATTTAGCGACGGTTTACAACCAGAGTCAGGCGGTCGATGAGACAGTCAACGGCTTCTTAATCAACTTATTAGAATCCATTGCTATCGTGATCGCCGTGCTCCTGCTGTTTATGGGGCTGCGCTCAGGCATGTTGATGGGCCTGATCTTACTGCTGACGATTCTAGGTACCTTTATCGTGATGAAAGTGCTGGGGATTGAGCTACAACTTATCTCCCTCGGCGCACTCATTATCGCCCTCGGCATGTTGGTCGATAACGCGATTGTGGTCACAGAAGGTATTTTGATTGGTCTTCGCCGTGGTAAAACGCGCCTCGAAGCCGCCAAGCAAATTGTGGCTCAAACCCAATGGCCGCTCTTAGGGGCGACTGTAATTGCCATTATTGCCTTTGCGCCCATTGGCCTATCGCAAAATGCCGCCGGTGAGTTCTGCCGCTCTTTATTCCAAGTGTTGATGATTTCGCTGTTTATCAGCTGGATAACCGCCATCACCTTAACGCCATTCTTCTGCCATCTGTTATTTAAGGATGCGCCGAGCGATGAAGAAGCCCAAGACCCCTACAAGGGCTGGTTTTTCAGCTTATATCGCGCAAGTTTAACCCTAGCGCTGCGCTTTAGATTGGTGAGTATTCTGCTGGTTATAGCCATGCTGTTCAGCGCTGTGGTGGGCTTTGGTCATATCAAGAATGTGTTCTTCCCTGCCTCTAACACGCCGATTTTCTTTGTGGATATCTGGATGCCAGAAGGGACAGATATTAAAGCGACCGAACGCTTTACCGCTGATATCGAAAAGTTAATGCTCTCGCTGAACGAGCAAAAAGACGTAGGGCTAAAACACTTAACAACCGTTATTGGTCAAGGTTCGCAGCGTTTCGTCCTGCCCTATCAACCAGAAAAAGGCTATCCCGCCTTTGCGCAGTTGATAGTCGAAATGCAGGATCTCGCCGCCGTTAAAGCCTATATGCCAGAGTTAGAAACCTTGTTAAATCAACGTTTCCCACAGGCGCAATATCGCTTGAAAAACATGGAGAACGGCCCTTCGCCCGCCGCCAAAATTGAGGCACGCTTCTATGGCGATAATCCTGAAGTGCTACGCGCTTTAGGCGACCAAGCCGAAGCCATTTTCCACGCCGAACCGAGCATGGATGGCATACGCCACAACTGGCGCAACCAAGTGCCCTTGATCCGACCACAGTTAGAAAACGCCCAAGCGCGGGAAACGGGGATCAGCAAACAAGATCTGGACAATGCCCTATTGGTTAACTTTAGCGGTAAGCAAATTGGTTTATATCGAGAAACCAGCCACTTGTTGCCGATCGTCGCCAGAGCGCCCGCCGAAGAACGTTTGCAAGCAGACAGCCTATGGAAGCTGCAAATTTGGAGTAGCGAACACAATACCTTTGTACCAGCCACACAAGTGGTGAGTAACTTCAACACTGAGTGGGAAAATCCGCTGGTGATGCGCCGCGATCGCATGCGTATGCTCGCTGTGATGGCCGATCCTAAGCTTGGCAGTGATGAAACCGCCGACTCTGTGCTGCATAAAGTGAAAGACAAGGTCGAAGCGATCAGCTTGCCCGCAGGTTATCACTTGGAATGGGGCGGTGAATTTGAAACCGCAGGCGAAGCACAAACCGCAGTATTCAGCTCGATTCCTATGGGTTATCTGGCGATGTTCTTGATCACTGTATTCTTGTTCAACTCAGTGCGTCAGCCCTTAGTGATCTGGTTTACTGTGCCCTTGGCCCTGATTGGGGTGTCTGCGGGACTCTTGTTATTCGACGCCCCTTTTAGCTTTATGGCGCTACTCGGCCTGCTGAGTTTGTCGGGTATGGTGATTAAAAACGGTATCGTCTTGGTCGATCAAATCAACCTCGAACTCAGTGAAGGCAAACCCGCTTATTTCGCCTTGGTCGACTCCTGTGTCAGCCGTGTGCGCCCCGTCATGATGGCGGCGATTACCACTATGCTCGGGATGATCCCACTGATCTCTGACGCCTTTTTCGGTTCAATGGCGATTACGATTATTTTCGGTCTCGGTTTTGCGTCACTGCTAACACTCATAGTACTGCCAGTGATGTACAGCCTAGTATTCAATATTAAAGCGACAGCGATAGGAGGTGAGTCACCTAACAAATAACACTCAACGTATAGCTCCGCAATTGATCCAAAAACGCTTCCCGGCGCGGCCGGTCAGTCACTCGTGGCTGGCTGGTCATTTCTAATTACATGTCCCACCCCTAGCTATTGCGATCTGTTGCGCTTATCTGACTTGCCATTTACACTTGATGGCGAGCGACAGGCTCAAGGAAGTGATTATTAAATAAGGAAGTTATATGAAGCTCATCAAGCTAGCTGTGCTGCTCGGCCTCGTTTTTATGGCGTATCAAAAATGGTATGCAGTCAAACCCCTCGAATCCCATTTATTAACTTCTGTCCCCGTAAAAGTGCACATGTTACCTAATCCCAAGGCGCTACATAAAAACTCGGGACAGGTCAGCGTTGAAACCATCACCACTCAAAAACAACCTCAAGAACCGCTGGTATTGAGCGTTATCGCCTACAGCTCCCAGTTTGAAACCATAGACGAGGAAGACATTACCGAGCTTTCCTTCGATGACACCAACACGCTAGCGAAAAAGTTTAAAGAGATGCAGGGAACAGATGAGCTGAAATTGACGCGCGGTTATATTGAACACGGCGGGCAGCGGGGTTATGAGATCAGTATGGATATGGGTAAAGATCTTGGCACTTTAGTGCAGCATGCCTATGCCTACAATAATCACCTGCTGATTTTAACCGCCAGCTATGATGACAACGGCCAAAACCGCCGCACCGCAGAAGCCTTTCTCAACTCAGTGGAATTTTTATAACGAGTGGAAGAAGTACACCAGCGGCGCAGCTCAGAGGATTCTGAAGGCCGCTGGTATTGAAGCGAGGTTTGGGTAGAAGCTCAAACGAATAAACGCGTAAATCAAATTAGCTAGACCATAACAGACTAAGGCTTAGGATCTTTATCCTGCGCGTTATCTTGTTCTTTATTCTGATCTTTATCAGGCAGCTGATGGCTCGCCGGCTTGACATCACTCGGATCGACTTTATGTTCGAAGTCGCCCTCAAACACATTACCGTCTTTCTTCACGCTATGATCAAACGGCGCTTGGCCAAATGGGTCCTGCGGCTTAGGCCCAAAAGGACTTTGGCCCGCTTGAAAGCCACCGTGCATTCCGCCCTGTAATCCCGCCACAACCCTTAACTGCATGCGCTTGAACAGCAAGGCAGCAATGGGACGACGAGTGAATGGCGTCAGCAATAACAGGCCAATAGCATCGGTTACAAAACCGGGGATCACCAGTAAAATACCCGCCATGGCTAACATCATGCCTTCGACGATTTCTTGCCCCGGCGCTTCACCGCGAGCGAGTTTTTGTTGTACTTGCATTAAGGTGCTTAAACCTTGGCTGCGAACCAAGGAGACCCCGAGCACAGCGGTAAACAGCACTAAACCTATGGTAGTCCAAGTGCCAAGCACTTCACCCACACGGATCAGCACCGACAGCTCTATTACTGGGATCAGCACAAAGAGTAAAAATATAATGAAAAACATACCGACCTCAGGTTTATCTGACTATCTGTGTAAACTAAATGGGGACTATCCGGTCTTAATTCAAGTCAGGCTAAGCATAGCGACAGACTCAGGGGCGAATCACCACAGATTTAGCAATGGATATCACAACTGATATTTAGCTCACCCTTTTGTTAACGCGCTAATGTATGAGACCATTAAAACACGTAAAGTAGCCTAACTCAGTTGGCTTAAGCGAACTTTAAGATTCTTAAGAGACGATACCTAACACCATGCAGCATCAGTATTTAGTGGTTAGCACTACCTGCCCCGATGAAGTACAAGCCAATACCTTGGCTCGGGCTTTAGTTGAGTCGCGTATTGCCGCTTGTGTTCATATCTCCGCCCCAATACGTTCAATTTATGCTTGGGAAGGGAAAATCTGTGACGAACAAGAATTTAGTTTACAGATTAAATGTTTACAAAGTCGATATTCAGAGTTAGAACAACTTGTGCTTAGACTTCACCCTTATCAAGTACCCGAAATTATTGCCGTGCCTGTGACTCACGGGCTACCAGCCTACTTAGATTGGATAAAAGACAACACTCAGCCATGAAAAAACTACTCAGCCTTATTTTCACGTCTTTATTGCTCCTCACGCCCTTAGCGCACAGTGAAGGGGTTTTCGGTAACAAATTCGACTTCATGAAGAGTGAACCGGAATTGATGCCTGTCGATCAAGCATTTGCCTTCGATTTCAAGCAAGAAGGTAATCAGGTCAAACTCAATTGGGTGATTGCCGACGGTTACTACATGTACCGCGACAAGCTTAAGTTTACTGTCAATGGCGCCGAGCTAGGCACAGTGGCGCTGCCCAAGGGCAAGCCCCATGAAGATGAGTATTTTGGCGAGCAAGAAGTCTATTACACCTATGTGGATATTCCCGTTGCGTTAAAGCAGGCCGATGAAAATGCCACGCTTACCGTCACTTTTATGGGCTGCGCCGAAGGCAAGTTGTGTTATCCACCGACCAAACGTGACGTGGTGCTAAAAGCGATTGCCGCCAACGATGGCTTAATCGCAGGTGCCGAAGCGAGCGAATCGACCGCCGCAGCAAAGCCAACAAGCACTGAGTCAGCCAGCATTGAACCGAACACGGCCGATAAAGCCAATACCCAACCTATTACTCAGCAAGATACCCTGAGCCAAATGCTGTCAAACGACAGCCTGATTTGGACCTTAGTGATCTTCTTTGGTCTAGGTGTCGGTCTGGCATTAACGCCCTGCGTGTTCCCTATGTACCCGATTTTGTCTGGCATTATTGTTGGCCAAGGGCAAAAACTCTCAACCGCGAAAGCCTTTACCTTGTCTATGGCTTACGTCCAAGGTATGGCAATCACTTACTCTATCTTAGGGTTAGTGGTCGCATCGGCGGGACTGAAATACCAAGCGGCATTGCAACATCCCGCCGTGTTAGTGGTATTGGCGATTCTATTCTTTGTGCTCAGCTTATCTATGTTTGGCCTGTACGATTTAAAACTGCCATCGAGCTGGCAAGAAAAGATGAACTCAGTATCGAACAACCAAAAAGGCGGCAACTTAGTTGGCGTATTCTTGATGGGCGTGATTTCAGGTCTGGTCGCATCACCTTGCACTACCGCGCCACTATCGGGTGCGCTCGTTTATGTGGCCCAAACCGGCGACTTACTCCAAGGCTTCCTAGCCCTGTATGTGCTGAGTATGGGCATGGGTTTACCTCTGCTGATTATCGGCACCTCAGGCGGTAAATTATTACCCAGAGCGGGCGCTTGGATGGACATCATCAAGACCGTCTTCGGCTTCCTGTTGATCGCTGTGTCTATCGTAATGCTCGGTCGTATTTGGACGGGCGTGGTATCCGATGTGCTTTGGTCACTATGGGGCGTGAGCTTCACCGGCTACTTGATGCATCAGAACAAACTCAGTCCCTTCAACTGGAAACAAACTGTCCGTTCAGTGCTATTAACTCTGACGCTACTGGCGAGTTTCTCCTACGGATTCCAAGCTGTGATGGGCCACTTTGGTTTTAATCACAATCCCGTAGGCACTGCGGCGACGACCGAAGAAGCCCATGGCTTTAAACGGATTAAATCCATTGAAGATCTTGAGCAAGAAATCGCTGCCGCTGCCGCCCAAGGTAAGCCTGTGATGCTGGATCTCTACGCCGATTGGTGTGTTGCCTGTAAAGAGTTTGAAGCCATCACCTTTAAGGATGCCGACGTGTTAGCCCGCATGAATAAAATCGTGCTGCTGCAAGCGGATGTGACTAAGAGTGACAAGGTTGATGTGGCCTTACTCGAAAAATACAATGTGCTCGGTTTACCTACGTTGTTAATGTTTAACGAACAAGGTGAGCAAAGGGAAGATTTACGTGTGACTGGTTTTATGGGCCCTAAAGATTTTGCCGCCCATTTAGATCATCTGGTGAAATAGTCACGGTTTAGACTTAGACCACTAAAGCAATTTCACTCTCGCAGGTTTTAACCAGCAAGTGTATTTGCCGCAACACCAATAGAAAGCGGACTTTTTTCATTAAAAGTCCGCTTTTTTGTTCCAGTGTCATAGATTTCTTATACAATCACTCATAATTTTGGACTTTTTAGATTGGAGCATCATGGAACCCGGTATCCTCATTATCACACTCATCTGCGGCATGCTCGTCAGCCGTATAGGACTACCACCGCTCATCGGCTACTTAGTGGCAGGCTTTGTACTATTCGTCCTCGGGATAGATAAAGAAAGCCTGCCATTGCTGCAAGAACTCGCCAGCCTAGGCGTGACTTTGCTGCTGTTTGCTATTGGTTTGAAACTCGATATTCGTAGCCTGTTCAAGGCCGAAGTGTGGGCGGGTTCGAGTGTGCACTTAGTACTCTCAATCGTGGTTTTTGTGCCGATTCTGAAACTCTTCGGCTTACTGGGTTTAAGCCAACTCACGAGTCTTAACCTTGAGCAACTGACGTTAATCGCCTTTGCGTTAAGCTTCTCCAGTACCGTATTTGCGGTCAAAGTGTTAGAAGATAAGGGCGATGTCCAATCCCTCTACGGCCGGGTCGCCATTGGTATCTTGATTATGCAGGATATCTTCGCCGTACTGTTTTTAACAATTTCTAAGGGCGATGTACCTTCGGTATGGGCCTTCGCATTACTCTTACTGCCACTGGCTAAGCCTCTCATTTATAAAGCCTTCGACCGTGTCGGCCACGGTGAACTGTTAGTCCTTTTCGGCCTAGTGATGGCACTCGTGGTTGGCGCTTGGTTATTTGAATCTGTTGGCCTGAAACCCGATCTCGGCGCACTGATCATAGGTATCTTGTTGGCGGGCCACAAAAAGTCCTCAGAGCTGGCAAAATCCCTATTCTATTTTAAAGAACTCTTCCTCGTGGCCTTCTTCTTAACGATTGGTCTCAACGGCTTACCTACGGTATCGGATATCGTTCTCGCGGCACTGTTAGTGCTGCTAGTACCACTTAAAATCCTGCTGTTTGTTTACATTCTTACCCGCTTTAAGCTGCGTTCACGTACCTCTATGTTGGGCTCGTTCAACCTAGGTAACTTCAGTGAATTCGGTTTGATTGTCGCCGCCGTCGCCACCTATAAAGGCTGGTTACCTCCCGAGTGGCTAGTGATCATCGCCGTAGCATTAAGCTTTAGTTTTTTACTCGCCGCGCCGCTTAACGCTACCGTAGGTAACATCTATCAACGATTCCAGCAGCGTTTAATCAAGCTTGAAAAAAGCCCGTTACACCCAGAAGACAGACCGATAGCCATTGGCAATCCACGCTTCTTAATCTTAGGCATGGGCCGCATTGGTAGCGGCGCCTACGATGAACTCAGGGAACAATTTGACGGCGAAATTCTCGGCATTGAGCACAAGCAAGACTTAGTCGATTTACACAAAGCCAAGGGCCGCAACGTAGTGCAAGGTGACGCCGCGGATACCGACTTTTGGGAGAAACTCGATAGAGCCCCTAACCTTGAGTTAGTGCTGCTGGCCATGCCGCACCACGCGGGAAATATGTTTGCAGTTGAGCAACTTAAAAAACTGAATTATCAAGGCAAGATCAGTGCGATTGTGCAGTACAGTGACGATGCCGCGGCACTTCGCGAATCCGGCGTACACAGTGTTTACAACCTGTACGAAGCCGCCGGTGCCGGTTTTGTGGATCATGTGATTTATGAGCTGTTGCAAGACTCAGAGAAAAACGCCGCGCAAGCGGAAGAAACAGCGCAAGTGGCTGATCCTAAAATTAATGCAGAGTCCAATAGTTAAGTGCCTGCTAATGCTGCATTGAATTAAAATCACGCCATAATAGGCCGCACAAACGGGCAGTTACCTCCTCTGCAAGTTTGTGCGGCATCCAACTAACTACTGACTAATCTTTACAAATCAATCGACTAGATAACGCACTGAATACGTTATTTTGACTTCCTATCACAGTATCGATTTTCTCATTGCCGCCCATCGCCATTTCAGCAAAAAATCTCAGTTACATCACCGACTCAGTCGTGATATAAATCGATGACGGTAACGAAATTAGCTCAGCTTTTTTGGAATTTTTTACAGCATGTCAAACCCTGCGCAGCGCGCCACAAAGTTATTTGTCCAAACCTTTGGCACTAAAGCCGACGATTTATATCAAGCCCCTGGGCGCGTCAATCTGATCGGTGAATACACGGATTACAACGACGGTTTTGTACTCCCGGCAGCCATTAATTTTCATACAGTGATTGCGGTAAAACGCCGTGACGACACTAAGTTTCGTGCCGTTGCCGATGCCTTTCCCGGACAAATTAAAGAGTGGACCTTCGGTCAAGAAAACGACATGGACCCGCAAGATGGCTGGGTGAATTACCTCAAAGGTTTTACTGCGGCTATGGCGCAAACAGGTTTATTAGCCAAGGGTTTAGACTTAGCCATTGTGGGCGATGTACCACTTGCAGCAGGTTTATCCTCATCGGGCGCCCTCGTTGTCGCCTTCGGCACTGCCATCAGTGATACCAGCCAATTGCATTTATCGCCAATGGCGGTAGCGCAACTGGCCCAACGTGGTGAGCACAGATATGTCGAATCGGCCTGTGGCATCATGGATCAAATGTGCAGCGCCATGGGTGAGCAAGACCACGCGCTGCTGATTGACTGCTTAGATCTGGACAGCGAAGCCATTCCCATCCCAGAAAACCTAAGCCTTATCATCATAGATGCCCATATTGAGAAACAACGTTTAGCCGCCACCAATCAACAACGTCGCAACGAATGCGCCCAAGCGGCAGAATACTTTGGCTTAGATGCGCTGCGTCACCTCGATTTACGTCGATTAGAAAGCGCAAAAGCCGATTTAGATGAAGTGTTATATCGCAGAGCAAAACACGTCGTCACAGAAAATCAAAGAACCCAGAGTGCAGCCCGCGCGTTAGAGCAAAATAACATTCAAAAATTCAGCCGCTTAATGGCGGAATCCCATGCTTCACTGCGGGATGATTTTGAAGTCACACTGCCCGAATTTGATACCTTAGTTGAGATTGTCAGCCAAGTGATTGGCGAGCGTGGCGGCATCCGCATGACCGACGGCTGCGTGGTCGCTTTAGTCGATCATGAACTGACCGACGCTGTCGTGGCCGCCGTTGAACATGAGTTTTTCGACAAAACCGCAATTGATGCCACTGTCTATTTATGTTCTGCCAGCGCGGGCGCGGGCCGCATAGACAATTAGCCAGAACACGCTTAAAACAAAGAAAACCAATACAGTGACAAGGCCGTCGATAACATACGAATTCATCGCTGAACTTTATGGTGTTGATGGCAAATAATAGGGTTAACATACTCATTTAACACAATAAGCAGTGAGCATTTTCAACACAGAGGGAAGCTAAATGGTACGTTTCAGTGTTTTGGATCCTTGGACCGATCCCCGCGGCGGCGAAATCGAACGGGTGAGGATCGACAATGGCATACTCGCATTAGAAGTCATCAGCTTAGGCGGAATTATCCGTGCTCTGTGGACCCCAGATAAACACGGCGAACGTGCCAATATCGTCCTTGGTTGCGACAGCGCCGAAGACTACCTGACGCAATCGGCTCACTTAGGCGCCATTGCTGGCCGCTTTGCGAATCGTATCGCTAACGGCAAAATGCACTATCAAGGTCAAGATTATCAACTCGATGTCAACCAAGCGACTAACTGTTTGCACGGCGGCCGTGAAGGGTTTAATCGTAAAAACTGGCACTTAGGCCAACTGCCCGATGGTGTGCGCTTGACCTTAATGAGTCCAGACGGCGACATGGGTTTCCCCGGTAATTGCACGGTTCAACTAGATTATCGCCTCGCAGGGAATAATCTCTATGTGGAAATTTTAGCTTCGGTGGATAAAGCCTGTCCCGTGAGCTTAACCCAGCACAGTTATTTCAACCTCGATGGTTCAGAGACCAATCACGAGCATCTGATACAAATCGATGCCAAGCGTTATCTCACCATGAATGATGTCAGTGTTCCCACTGGGATTGCCAATACTGCAGGGTCGATTTTCGACTTGAGTCAGCCGATACGCTTAGGCGACAAACTGCATGCCGCAGAATTGGCGAGCACGCGCGGTTATGATCACTGTTATATGATGAATGACCCCGACGGTTCACTCGCCCGCTTTGGCTGTTTAAGCAGCCCAGTGAGTGGTCGCGCTATGACGGTTTATACCAATCAACCGAGCGTGCAGCTCTACTGCGCTAACTTTTTAGATGGCACTGTAGGTCGCAATCAACAGGTATTAAATCAACATCATGGCGTGTGTTTAGAGCCGCAGATGCTGCCAGACTCACCGAATCAAGGCGAGCGCTTTGGTGATGATGTTTGGTTAGTACCTGGCAAGGTTTATCACCACATCAGCCGATATCAGTTCGATGCCGATGCGTAACATTAGCTATAAATTAGCGGTATATTAGCGGGTAAATCGAGTCGCGATAAAATAGCGATGAATTGAGGTTAACACTCGGTTTCGCGGAAGGAAATAAAGCGATAAGGAATAAAATAAGCCCTATTTTATTCCTTACACTCACAGTGTTAGCCCTTAAGCCGACACTGTGTTAATCATCAAAATCATCGCCCCAATCATCGTCAAAATCCACGCCTACGGCATCGGATTCCACTTCTGGTTCAACTTCAGGCTTTGCCTTACGTACAGGCGCAGTTTCCTTCACGTTGTTTAGGTCAATACGAGCTTGATGCTTACTCATGAATTGAGCTCTAGCCGCCTTCCATGCACCACTAAACTTAGCCTCAGCAGCTTTTAACGCAGCCTCATCTAAGTCGTATAGGTTCACTTTGACTATATCTTCCACATACTCAATGATCGCATCGCGATCGGTATTGTATAGGTAGATACGTCCTGGGGAGGCATCGGGCAGCTGGTTGTCATGGACGACAATCGCGTTGCCTTTCGATGTTCTCAGCTCACCATACCAAACCTGTTTCTTTGCTGTGTTATACATATATGCTAATACCCTTAAATCAACACATACACTATGAGTTTTTTAGCCTGAATAAGCGAAGCATCGCTTGCTTTGATCCACGAATAGCGCCGGAAAGTCTCTGACGTTTTCAACTGGGTATTTTTACAGAATATTTCCGATAATCAATGCCTCATACCATGAAATTTTCACTAATTACGTATTAATTTCTGCCAAAGTACCCAAAAAGTTTAATCATTAACGACTTTAGTCTAAAAAATCGACGCGGCAAGTTTTATTCCCAATAAAAAGCAATCATATCGACTATGTTCGATGGGCTTAAACTTTGCGATTCGAAGTTGCCGTTCGAGGTTACTGCAAGGTTAAGCATCAGGTTTAACCATGACGATTTAACGACAGTCGCGCAAACGGCTATTTACCACTGCGTTACTCAGCCACGCTTTTGCCAGAAAAAAGATCGCAGACTGGCATCGAATGGTAGCGACCTAAACCAGCTCGCTGCCAAGCCAACGTGCCTAATCTAAATAACAGTCAGTACCACCTTGCCCCTGTGCTCACCCGACTCCATCAGCGCATGGGCTTTCGCGGCTTCGCCTAATGGGAAGGTCGCAAAAATATTCGGCACAATTTTATGGGCGTTTAACAGCGGCCAGACTTTCTCAAATAATTCGGCGGCAATAGCGGCTTTAGCCTCCACGCTTTGTGGTCTTAGGGTCGACCCTGTCCACATAATACGTTTTGCCATCAGGCGGAAAATCTCGACTTCGGCCTTAGGGCCACGCTGCATCGCCACCGACACCATACGGCCGTCCATCGCTAAGGCTTGTAAATCGAGATTAATAAAATCGCCACCCGCGATATCAAAGACCACGTTCACGCCCTTATCTTGGGTGAGTGCCATGACGGGCTCAACAAAGTTGTGGGTGCGATAATTGATGACTTCAGCGGCGCCAAGGCTCAAGCAATAATCGCGCTTCTCATCTTGCCCCGTCGTGGCAATGACTTTTGAGCCTAAGGCGCTGGCAAGTTGAATGGCCGTACTGCCGATACCGCCCGAGCCGCCGTGGATCAACACAGTCTCGCCCGCTTTCAGTCCCGCACGCATAAACAGGTTGCCCCATACGGTGAAGAAGGTTTCTGGCAGCGCGGCGGCCTG
Organism: Shewanella septentrionalis; assembly: GCF_025370265.1. Classification (NCBI taxonomy): domain Bacteria; kingdom Pseudomonadati; phylum Pseudomonadota; class Gammaproteobacteria; order Alteromonadales; family Shewanellaceae; genus Shewanella; species Shewanella septentrionalis. The sequence continues at coordinate 14,024 of NZ_JAMTCC010000044.1, forward strand.
CACATAACTAAAGCCCGTTGGAATAGGTAAACAGTGGGCGGCATAGGTGAGCACGTACTCACCATAGCCCCCGCCCGGTACTAAGGCGCAAACCTTGTCGCCGATTTGCCATTGGCTCACGCCGTCACCGAGGGCACAAATATCACCCGCGACTTCAAGACCAATAATCGGTGATGCACCCGGTGGTGGTGGATAAGCACCCACCCTTTGTTTGACATCGGGGCCATTTACTCCTGCTGCATGCACGCGGATCAACACTTGGCCAGACGCTGGCACAGGCAAAGGCGAGCGCGATAGCTGCATCACCTCGGGCGTCCCGGGTTGCTCAACATGGATATGGGTGTATTCGCTTGGTAAAGCTGACATAAAAGCTCCTTTGGGAATGGCATCGACCTCATCGCAGATGGCTTAGCATCTCAGGGTTCGAGTGCTAACTGCGGAAAAGTGCATCTAACCTTAATGCGGCTAAGCTAGCGCGAATTCAAGCCAAATAGCCACTCTTATTCCACAAGGTATTCAATCAGGTATTTCATAAGGCATTCAATCAGGTATTTCATAAAGCATTCAATTAGGCCTTTCTAAGCTGTGGAGTCCCACAGACTCAGCTTCTGGCGCGAGTCCTTTGAGCAATAAGCTGAACCTAAGCTGAACCTAAGCTGAACCTAAGCTGAACAGAAAAGATGTATCAAACAAATTTACAGGTAAATACTAGATATATTAAAAACTTACAGCCATCATTTGAACGCATTATTTGCCAGCTGCGATGTTTGTCGCGCTATTGTTATCACGCAAATAATCCAATGAGGTTTGATGCAAGCTTAGGTTCCACGCATCAAATAACGCCCAAGGAAGATCTGCTTTGCAGACTAGATAACTACGGATACACAATGAAAAACACACTGCTCTTCGCAGCTATTAGCTTAGCTTTTGCGACTCCCGTTCTCGCCCATGACACTCATACGAGTCACCCATTAGGCAGCAACACACTCAGTAATCCACAAGCACAACCGGCACCACGACCACCCTCGGCGCCCATTAGCCAAATAGAATCCCATAGACCGCTACTGCGGGAGACGCCATTGATGGCATCCCCGAATGAGCCAACTATGACAGAACAGACAATGACAGAACCGCCTAAGATGCATTCACGCAAGAAGCGAGAAGTATCTGAGCAACCGCCACTTAAGTTACAGAGTCGCAGCGCCGCACTGCAGAGCAATGACTGCAGTGACTTTGTCGGTAAATCGGGCCAAGCCCTAGTGGATCAATTGAGCCAATCGACACCCGAGTGCGTCGGTAAGCTCTATAGCCTCAAAGGCAGTGCTGCGACCGCGCTATTTAGCGAGGCCAATGTGCTCAGTGTCGCCAACGCCATTGCCACTAAAGCCAAGGACTACACTGGGGTCGATGTTCAGCATCTTGAATCGCATATTTACTTTGTCCGCGCCGCCCTCTATGTGCAGTTTTACAGCCCAAATGATGTACCCGCTTACAGCAGCGCCGCTAAGGCCAGCTTAAAATCGGCCCTCAACGCTTTATTTGCCAACGCTGCAATTTGGACTGTTTCCGATGACAATGCTGGCGTGTTGAAAGAAGCCTTAATCCTGATTGACTCTGCCGAGCTCGGCGCCGATTTTAATCATGTCACCATAAAAGTGCTAACGGACTACGACGCTAACTGGCAAGCCAGTTTCGCCATGAACGCCGCAGCAAACTCAGTGTTTACCACCTTATTCCGCGCCCAGTGGAATGATGAGATGCAGGCGCTGTTCGCTCGTGACCAAGGCATTTTAGATGCGCTAAATAACTTCCAGCTCGAACACCGTGACTTGTTAGGCACCAATGCAGAGTATCTGTTAGTCAACTCAGTCAAAGAGTTATCTAGGCTGTATTACATTGATGCCATGCGCCCGCGAGTGACTCAGCTAGTTAAAAACATCCTCAGCAGCACCAGTAAAACCGAACCGAGCAAAGTGCTTTGGTACGCGGCGGCTGAAATGGCCGACTATTACGATCGCAGCCATTGTAACGATTACAATATCTGTGGCTTTAAGGCGCAGTTAGAAGCCGATACCCTACCGTTCAACTGGAAATGCTCCGACAGTCTCAAGATCCGCGCCCAAGATCTCTATCAAGATCAAGCCAAGTGGGCCTGTGATGTGCTGACCAGCCAAGAGAGCTATTTCCACAGCAAACTTGAAACGGGCATGCAACCTGTAGGGCAAGATAACAACGATGATTTAGAGCTAGTGATCTTTGGCAGCTCGTCTGAGTATAAATCCTTAGCCAACAGTATCTTTGGCATCAATACCGACAACGGCGGCATGTACCTTGAAGGCTCGCCCGCCGGACTCAAAAATCAGGCGCGTTTTATCGCCTATGAAGCCGAATGGCGCACGCCGGATTTCCATGTCTGGAACCTGCAACACGAATATGTGCACTACCTCGACGGGCGCTATAACCTGTTTGGTGACTTTAGCCGCGGCACGTCGGCCAATACCATTTGGTGGATTGAAGGTCTAGCGGAATACATTTCTTACCGTGATGCCAATACCGCGGCGATTGCCATGGGCGAAACCGGTGAGTTTATGTTGTCGACCATATTCAAAAACAACTATGAATCGGGCCAAGACCGTATCTACCGTTGGGGTTATCTGGCGGTGCGCTTTATGTTTGAGCATCACAGGGACGATGTAAGACAGATTCTCGCCTACCTACGTAACGACCAATACGCGGAATATCAAACCTTTATGGATGGCATCGGTACACGTTACGACAACGAGTGGCAAGGTTGGCTCGCCAGCGGCTTGAGCACGGCTGACGATGGCATAGTCGATAAAGGCCCAAGTGATGTCGATGCTGAGCCCAGTGGCCGTGAAGGTCATTGGAGTGGTCCTGCGGGCACTATCAGTAAGGATTACTCGCCTTGCCAAGTGACGAACGAAGCCTACCGTTACACAGAATCGGCCAGCCTTAAAATCGATGTGCCGATGGAATGCATCGACTCTAAACTCGGTCGCGCCAGTTTCAGTTTCACTAATACCGATCGCTCGGCCCAAGATCTGTGGATCAAGATTGGCGGCGGTTGGGGTGATGCCGACATTTATTTCAATTCTAAAGGTTGGGCAAGCCCAGAGCAAAACCAAGGCGCGGGGATCGGCAACGGTAACTATCAAGTCATTAAAGTGCAGTTAAACCCTGACGAATATTGGCATTACATTACCTTGTCGGGAGATTTTGGCGGCGTTGATATGCAAGTTAGCACCACTGAGCTGTTCGCTGATGTTGATCCCGATCTGGGAGATGGCGGCGTGGATCCTGAGCCACCAGCAAATTGCGGTGCAGTAACCTTAGACTATGGCCAGCTCACACTGGGCAAAAACGAGTGTATCAGTGGTGGACGCAACAGCTTCTACTTCTGGGTTGAGGAAGATAATACTCAGTTCACCGTCACCACTAAGGGCGGCTCTGGGGATGCCAATCTCTACTTCAATGCCAGTCAGTGGGCCGACGCCGATAATGCCGATGCCAAGAGCACTCAAGTGGGTAATCAAGAGTCGCTAAGTTTTAGTGCCAATCGCGGCTGGCGTTATATCACAGTAGATACTGCCACTGAGTTTAGCGGCGTAACACTCACCCTCAATACAGGCGCGAGCAATACGCCTACGCCAGCTCTAATCGCTAATGCCTGCACGACGCAATCGCCCTTGAGTCATGGTGAGCTGAGTTCAGGCAAAGCCATCTGCACCGCCGATGGCCGCAGCGATTACTATCTTTGGGTGCCAGAAGGTACGAGTCAGTTAAGCATCAACTCGGCCCATGGCAGTGGTGATGTGAGCCTGTTTTCGGGGACGACTTGGGCCAATGCTCAGCACTTCGATGCAGCGTCTGTCACGCCCGCCAACACGCGGGAAAGTATCACAGTCACTGCACCAAGCCTAGGTTGGTATTACATCACAGTGCAGAGTGAACCCCAGAGTTCGGGTGTCGCACTGCAAGTCGATTTACGCTAGTTGGCTGTCGTTGTTTAAGCCAGATCGTTTAAATCAGCTTTTGAACTCTAGCCACTTAACACTAAAGGCTTAAATCAAGTACTTGAATAAATAGCAAAATCCCTGCCATGGCAGGGATTTTTATTGGCTAAATGCTAACGAATACTCTTTTATATAAACATGAGGTTATAAGCGCAGCTGTTCAAGCACTTGCACTCTGTCCTTGGCCTTTGCTTCATAGTCGTTTGAAAATCGCTCTGCCATTTCAATGCTCTGCTGATAAAGCGTTAACGCTGTTTTCGCATCGACCGCGCCGCCCTCGCCTTTATCTAACAAGGTTGCGAGCTGAAAGTAAGCATTGCCTAAAATGTCCGCCTGCAAACCTTGCTTGGCACCCAGCGTCGTCACTCTTGTTAACCAGTAGCGCGCGTTAACTGCATCTCGATGGGCTTCCGATAACAAGATATTGGCAAGTTCGGCTGCGGCGTAGAGATCCCGCTCGGCGGCAATCTGCCAAAACTGCGCACCCGCCGCAAAATTATCTGCCAAATAGTAATAATCGCTGGCCGCCGCATGGGCCAGTTCAGGCTTAGCCTTCACACTTAGACGATAATTTTCCAGCGCGGCGTTAGCATCAAAATACGGTGAATAGGGTAACAGTTGATAGAAAGCCATAAGGCTGCTTGCCTCTGGCATTCCTTGGTCAACTAATTGATTTAACTGCTGCCACGCTTGCGTTTCTCTAACCTTATCTTCACCCGTATTAACGAGGCCACGCTCAATAACCGATAAAGGTAAACGGATTAACTCAAGCTTTGCCGTGTTATCACCAAAGCTTGCGGCGCGCCCGAGCCAATAGGTTTTTTCATCATTTCGCCCCGCGTAACCGGCTTGAGCACGCATCCAGTGCAAGGCTTCAATATCGCCCGCCTCTGCGGCTTCACGGTAATACTTTAGCGCCTTAGCCTCGTCCTTAGGCAAGGCGTGGCCCAACTCATAGATACGCGCCAATAAGCGCTTATCTTCGGCCTTGGCACTTTGAGCTAAGGTCTTGATTTGTGATTCAGGTTTACCATAGGCATACAGTTTCACATCACCGTTAGCATAAGCATATTGAGTGCCGTCGGGATACTTCACCTCAACCGTATCGGGCTGATACCAGACATCGACCTCGTAATGCTCGGCAATCTGTGGATTGAAGTTCACCCGCATCACCGCCTCATCGCCACGCCGAACGGCCTGAGTATACGGGCTGGCCCACAGGCTAGAAGTGCGCTGCAGGCTACTCTTCAGCCGTGCCTCGAAGGGCTTATCTTCCTCTGGATAATGAATAAAAACCGGATAGTAAACTGGGGCTAACGACAACGGCGTGGTCGCCAGCAGTGAGTTATCTGTCTCGCTGCCTGCATGAATAGGATCGATATTAAGCTCATGACTTAAATAAAAATCATCGTGGGATGACACTTGAGTCGGCAACGCCGTTTGGCTGGCAAGCTGAGCCGCAGAAGCCGAGGTGCCCTGCAACTTGGCGAGGTAATCCCGTTGCAGCGTTTTAGCTCTCTGCCACAACGGATGGTTCGGCAGTATTGTCACATCGAGCATTAAATCCTCGAGATGCCACTGGCAATCACCGCCACCATTTAAGGCTAAGGGCAGCGAAAACTCACTCGCTTCACTGCCGCTACTGATTACTTGCCGTAGCACTGAGGTTTCTTCGAGTGTGGCGCGGTAGGGATTAGCAAGATCGCCACTGGGAAAACGGATTTCCTTGCGGGTACAAATCGATGAAGCGTAATAACCGACGAGTTCTAATTGCGTATTGGCGGGCAACACACCGACAAATTCGAAACGCTGGCTGTCCGCCGGCGCCGTTACTTGATCGACTGGCAACTCACTGCGAAACAAGGACTGCCAAAAAGAGGCCATGACCGGAGAGGCAAACATCAGCCCAGCCGAGCAAGCCAGATACAGGGGCGCCCGATGAAAACACTGTAACAAACTCATAATGCCAGCTCTCCGTCGCTGATGAGGCCCACTCGCACTCAACACTCTCTCAAATACTACAATGATCACTCGACAAAAAAATTAAGCCAACGCGCTTAGCTATTGGCTTAAATCATAACGTATTTATGGGCAAGTTGAACACATATAGTGGATCTAGGCTCGATCAACCCCAACCAACCTGCGACTAAGCTTTAGCACTGCGCAGCCCAGCAAGCACATCCTTCGCTTTGAGTTCGGCCATAGCAACATAGGCCACAGGCACTACAAATAACGAGAAGAAGGTCCCCGCTAACAGGCCACCGACTAAGACTAATCCTATGTTGGCTAACCCTAATGAGCCAGGCCCAGAAGCCAGCGCTAAAGGAATGGCACTTAAAATCATGGTTAAAGAGGTCATTAGAATCGGTCTTAAGCGAGATTTAGCACTGCTTCGCGCCGCCTCAATCGCACTTAAGCCTTGGTCTTGTTGCTTATTGGCAAACTCCACCAGCAAGATGCCGTGCTTGGTCACTAGCCCCACTAAGGTTAATAACCCTATCTGCGAGTAGATATTCACGCTCTGGCCAAACAAGGTTAAGGTCAACAGCGCGCCAACAATACACAAAGGTACAGTCAGTAAGATGATCAAAGGATCAACGAAGCTTTCAAACTGCGCGGCCAAAATCAAATAGATAAACACCAGTGCCAGCAAAAATAGCGACTGGGTACCCGCCTGTGAATCCATTAAATCTTTCACTACCCCATTGTATTTAAAGCCTTGGGCATCGTTGAGCAGTGTTGGCAGTTGCTCGTCTAAGTAAGCTTTGATTTCATCGGTGGAATAGCCGGGCATAACGTCCGCCGTTAGCTCGGCGCTATCAAGGCCCATAAAGGTCTTAATATTCGACTCTGCCGTGGTCTGCTTAATCGACACAAACTGCGATAACGGCAATGCTTGCCCCGATTCTGAGGTGACGTACAGCTTATTCAATACTTTGAAATCACTGAGCTTATCTAAGTTTACTTGCACTTGAATGGGATAGGTAAAGCCATCGGTGGCATGTAAGTCCGCCGCCTTGACTGAGCCAAGGAAGGTAGAAAGCGCATTCGTCACATCGCCATAACTCACCCCCGAGAGGATAATCGCATTGCGATCGATAGATAAATCGTAACGCAGTTGATCCCTCAGTACCGAGTTACCGACGTTGTTCAGCCCAGGATAATCCTCGAGTAACTTTTGCACTTTGGCGGCTGTGTCATTGAGCTCGTCCTTGTTGCGATCTAAGGTCGTTAACTCTAAGCGTAGATTATTGGCAATGCTGAGATTATTCGCCGAGCGAATACTAAAGGACATGTTATAGGCAGAAACGCTTTCCTTTGATTTTGTCATTAAGTCGCTGATCACATCATCTATGCCCTCGCTGCGCTCACCCCAAGGTTTAAGCAGCACATGGTTCACTGGCTCGCCCTCGATGTAAGACAGGTTCGCTCCAACGGCGGGATGCTCATCCATCACGCCATTAAGCTCAGCGTTATGGTTCAGATGATACTGGCGACCCACACCGGTTGGGCCATTCGACGCCACATCGATAAAGCCTGAATCTTCCGCGGGTAAAAGCATTTTCGGCAACTGCCAGTAGGCGATGCCCGCAAGACCAATAAGCACCACTGCCGCGCCGAGCATTAAACGCTTACGACCGAACCACTTATCCAGCTCTTTGATATACAAATCGTTTAACTGCTGCAGCGCATGCTCGACTCGGCTAAACCATTTCGGCTGCTGCTCAGTGGTATTGATAAGATAGGCGCTCATCATAGGCGACAAAGTCAACGCCACCACACCAGAGATCATCACGGCAGCGGCCAAGGTGAAGGAGAATTGCCGAAACAGATCGGCGGTTAACCCCGACATGAGTCCTATCGGCAAATACACGGCGGCGAGCGTTAAGGTCATGGCAATGATAGGGAAAATGATTTCCTGACAGCCTTTAATCGCCGCGTTAAAAGGGGTTTCACCGTTTTCGATATGGCGATAACAGTTCTCCACCACCACAATAGCGTCGTCCACCACCAGACCGATAGCCAAGATTATCGCCAGAATAGTGAGCACATTGATGCTAAAACCCAGCGCCGACATCACGGCAAACACGCCGATCACACACACAGGAATGGTAATGATCGGGATTGACGCCGCCCGCAGGCTACCTAAAAATAACACCACAATTAAGGATACTAAGATCACCGCCTCAATCAGCGCGGAAAAACCTTCGTCGATGGAAGCCTCGATAAAATCGGCCTGATTGTAGGCCAAGGTCATTTCTAACCCTTGGGGCAAATGCTGCTGCATGCGCGCAATTTCGGCCTTAATGTTCGAGGCCACTGTCACAGGATTAGCATTACTCAAAGGTAAAATTTGCAGCGACATGGCACTGTGTCCGCCAATGGACAACAGACTCGGCGACAGGCTTTCTTCGCCCATCACCACATCGGCGACATCGGCCACACGGATGATCTTGCCCTCGCTGACCTTGATCACTAAGTCCTTCACATCTTCGAGCGTTTCAACTTGATTCAAAGGGTTGATCGAGAAATCCCGCGACTTACCTTTAATCGCCCCCGAGGTGAAGCTGGCATTGTAAGAACCTAAGGTGCCCACCACATCGGCGGCTTTAATGTTGAGCGCCTTCATCTGCTCGGGGTTGAGCCAGACTCTAACCGCCTTTTGTGAGCCGCCATAGGGGCCCCACACGGCGCCAACGCCTTGCACTTGCTTGAGCTGCGGCACTAGCTGCTGGCTAATGTAGTCGTACATGGCCTGCTTTTCCATGCCACCCGCGTTCACAAAGGTAATGATATTACTGGCAGCATCTGTGGCCGAGGTATCGTCGGTGACCGTTGGCTTATCTATCATGCTCTGGGGGAAATCGTTAATCCCTTCGACGCTGCTACGCAACTTATTCATTAAGTTGGTGTATTCGATATCGCTGGTATCGTCATTGAATTTAATGGTTAACGAGCAGCGACCTTCGCTACAGTCGGTCGACATAGTATCGACCTTGTCTATGCCCGAAGCCGCCGCAATTAACTTATCGGCCACATTGCTCGACATAAAATCGGCGCTCGCCCCTGCAATCGATGCATTCACAGATGCCGAGTGGGTGGTGTGCTCAGGAAAATATCGGATATCGAGTTTTTGAAAGGCAATCAAGCCCAGTAACACTGCCATGATGCTGAGCACGGAGGCGAAGATAGGATGGCGAATACAGACTTCGGGTAAACGCATTATTCGGCCCCCTCAGTGCTGGGCTCAGCGCTTAGCGCTACGGCCGCACCAGAGTTAGCACTGGAGACAGTGGCTTTATCTGCCGCGCTTTTGTCCTGAATGACTTTGATCTTGCTATCGGCCTTGAGGTTTTGCATACCCGTTTTAACCACGAGATCGCCTTCGGCTAAACCTTCGGTTACAACCGCATAGCCATCATTAGTGTTTTGCGCGAGTTTAACCACTTGTTTTACGGCGCTATCGCCGCGCACTAACCAGACAAAGCGTTCGTCATTATTGGCGATAATTGAATTTTGCGGCACTAATAAGTGTTTAATATCATTGCTGTAGAATTGCTTAATATTGGCGAACATACCGGGCGCCAGTTTGAACTCAGGGTTATCGAGGGCGGCGTGTACCTCAACTCGTCCTGAACTTTCATCCACCGCAGGGGCCACATAGTTAACTAACCCATTGAACACCTTATTACCATAGGCTTCAACGGTGACATTCACCTTCTGGCCTTTTTGTGCCTTACCTAAATCCTTCTGGCTAATGGCATAACGGACTTCGACCGGATTTAAACTATAGAGGGTGACTAAGGCGGTACCTGCGCCAATTTGGCTGCCGATGGACTGGCTAAAGCTTGTTAGCTGACCGTCGAAGGGGGCTTTGATCAAGTAGTCGTTCATGGTTGCTTGTTTCTGACGAAAATCGGCATCAGCCAGATTCACATTTTCCCGCAGTTCATCCACATCTTGCTTGGAGAGTGCAAATGGCTCTTTGATTAACAGGTCTTCAATCCGTTCAAGCTTTGTTTTTGCCAGTGCTAAGGTGCTTTTGGCCTTGTCTAAATCTGCCTTGGCCTTAGTGTTATCTTGCTCGGCAATCACTTGACCCTTCGTCACTTTGTCGCCGTTACTAAAATGGATAGCACTGATTTTTTCACTGGCATTAAAGTTGAGGATCGCCGAGTCGATGGCGTTAATTTTACCGACTTCGTTGACCACATCGGCAAAGGCAGTTTCTTGAATGGCCTCAACCGTCACAGGGATAACGTCGATCTTATCCGCCGCTGATACAGCTATAGGGGTTAAGGTGAAAAGACTCGCCAGTAGAAACGTCAAAGGCGCGATTAAGGGCGCCTTTGGGAGATGATGAGAGCTTTTTAATGAAATATCGCATGCACTGCGTGCTCGTTCAGTCACTCTTTGTATAAACAGCGTTTGTGTAAACAGCGTTCGTGTAAACATAGTATGCAAACCTATTGTTCTTACTATTCAACGGACATCCTATCCGACAACAGCAAACCGGATTGAACCCAAGACTAATACCCAGTCCTCCAAAGTGCTTATTCAGCAATTTGAGGTTATTTGGGTATACAGCCTATAGGCATAATCCCTGTCAGTGCCAGTAAAAATACTGTTACACATTCAAACAAAACAATGAGTTAACGCAAAACCTAATCGACAAAACCTAAATCACACAAAATCACATAAACCACAACAAACTAGAAACAGATGTAAAGCCAGCCTGTTAGCAAGCCACTATTTGCCTTTTAGCAGGGCTCCGATGGCCTTTTTCACGTCTGCAAAACAGGGGCGCTGAGTCACATCTAACTGCATACATTCGTCTTTAATCGCACTCAATTTTTTATAGTATTCAGGGCCAACCGAGCCACTCACATAAGCCAACAGATCTTCAATTAAGCAGCCCAGCGCCCGCACTTCAATCGCCTCCATCGCCAAGCGTTCGACTGTAGACAGATTGCGTAAATTGGATGCCGCACCAAAATCACCAAACAACAAGTTCATCTGTTGATTAACCATAATGTTATGGGCGTAGACATCGCCATGGCTCACTTGCTTAGCGTGCATGTGCGCCATTGCATCGGCCAATTGGAGTGCAACCTTAGCCACATCATCAAGGCTAAACTGAGTACCTGCGTTAAAGGTATCACGGGTGCAGGTTGCCAAGCTTGGCGGTAAACCTAAATTGCTAAACCCGGGCGGGATGAGCTCCATCACTAAGCCCAATTGATCCTTCTGGCTGATGTGCGCCACCACCTTGATAAGGCTCGGGTGATCTCCCGTTGTGAGGCAGCAATCTAACTCGTCGGCGGGATAACCATCGCTGGTCACTTCACCCTTAAAGAGTTTTACTGCAATCTGCGATGACCCAGTCGCGGCGACCATGGCCTGATTCAACCAATCACCACGGTAAATCACCCCAGAGGCGCCTTCACCCAGTTTTTCTGCCAACTTAATATCATCCAGAGTCACATTCGCCACTGTGGCCACATCGGCATGGGGATCGACTAAGGTATGGCTGAACGGATTACCCGCAAACGCGAGCCAAGTTAACTTAGGCAAACCCAATAGCCAAGCTGGCAGCGCTTGCAGTTGATTGGCCGATAGGCGCACTAATTCTAAGTTACGGCAATTAGCCATCGACTCGGGCAAAGCCGTTAACCGGTTGCCCGCTAAGGCTAATTTTTGTAGACGAGGTAAATCGCCCATAGCCGCAGGCAAGGTTTCGATTTGGTTATCGGTAAGGATAAGCCAGCGAGTTTGCAGCGGTAACGCGGCGGCAGTCACAGTACGGATTTGATTCGCCTTAAAGCCAATCATCTCTAAACTTTCACAGCGTCCTAATGCCTCGGGTAAATGCTCGAAGCGGTTATTAGAAGCAAAGATGATCTTTAAACGCGATAATCGGTACAGGTCCTCGGGCAAAGCATTCAATTGATTATTCGATAAATCGAGGATTTCGAGGGTATCGGCTAAGTCAAAAATCTCCCGCGGAAACTCGGTTAACTCCTCGACCAATTGTAAACGCGTGATCCCTTGTAACTGCCCTGCTCTTAACTGCGCTAACGTCTGCACTTTGCTACCCAAGTCAATGAAAAATCGCCGCTATGGTAGCGCATTAATAGCTAAAGCTAAACGCAAGATATGCAGCCAAAAGGCGACGCGATCGGCGCTAAACGGACGTTAAGCGGGCATTGCAAATAGGGGGAAACCGTGGGGAGCTATCCAGAAACGCGAAAACAGATTAGCATGTGCACCAATATGGAATGCCCAGTTAACTCATCACAGGACAATCATGCGGAAACATTTTCGCCAAACGCACTCTTTTACAGTGCTAATGCTAGCCATGTTTGTGGCCCAATTGAGCGGTTGCGCGACCACGTCGGCAAGCCCATCAACCACAGAATTCAATGCCCCAGCAAATGATGTGAGTAACGCTAACGAGCACTCGCCACAACACCAGCAGCAGCACACGCCACCCGCTGTGGTTGAGCAGTACAGCGACGTTTGGGAAAAGATCCAACACGCCAACACCATTGACGTACATGACGATGCCGAAGTGCGCAAACAGCGTAACTTTTTCGATGATAAACAGAAATTTATGAATCAAGTCGGCGAGCGCGCCGAGCCCTTTTTGTATTACATCGTCAGCCAGCTCGAAGCCCGTAACATGCCATTAGAATTGGCGTTATTACCCATAGTCGAGAGTGGTTACAATCCACTGGCACAGGCAAACGGCCCAGCTGGACTGTGGCAGATGATCCCCGCCACTGGGCGTAATTTTGGCTTAACGGTTAACTCAGCCTACGACGGTCGCAAAGATGCGCTGGCCTCAACCGATGCCGTGCTCGACTATCTACAGCATTTGTACGACACCTTAGACAAAGACTGGATCAACGCCGTCGCCGCCTACAATACCGGTGAATTGGTGATTAAAGCCGCCATCGACAAGAATAAAGCCAAGGGCAAACCAACGGACTTTTGGTCGCTGGGCATTCCGGCGAAACGCGTACAAACTGTGCCTAAGTGGCTGGCCTTTATTCAAATTATTCGCGCACCCAATCATTACAATCTAAAAGTGCGACCGATTGCGAACCGCCCTTTCTTGGATAGAGTCCCTGCGCCCAATGGCGTGGATATCGGCCAAATCGCCAATGCGGCAGGGCTGAGCAAGGCAGAATTTAAAACCTATAACCCGGGCTTTCGCCAAGGCGTGATCCCGAGCAAAGGCAAATATCAGATCGCCTTACCGCTGGAAAACATAGGCCAATATCAGGAAAATCACGACAAACTCTACGCCCAAAAACGCTATGACAGCCAAAGCTATATCGTTAAGTCCGGCGACAGCCTAGGCACAATCGCGGCTAAGTTTGATACATCAGTCAAGGCATTAAAACAGGCTAATAACCTGACCTCTGATCGCCTCAAAATCGGCCAAGAGCTCACACTCTTAACGCCAATGGCAGCCAATGATAATGAGCCAGAACCCGCTAAAGCCAACACTAAGTCCGATAGCAAAGCCAAGTCATCGACCAAAACAAATGCCAACGGCACTAAAACCACCAGCTCAGAATCGGCCGATATGCCAACGGCAAAAGCCAAAACCTACAAGGTAAAATCCGGCGATTCGCTGGATAAAATCGCCCGTAAGAATAAGGTCAAACTGGCTGATTTAATGAAGTGGAACCAGCTCAATAGCAAGAGCATTATTAAGCCAGGCCAAGAGCTGAAAATCAGCGAATAACACTTGCGATATTAACTGCAAAAAAGCCCAACAAAGCGCCAATTAAAAACGCTGTGTTGGGCTTTTTGCTGTCCCAGTGTCAGAGTTAACCATCACTTAAACATTGCTACTCAGTTGACCTCACATTGACTTCCAGATAATGACTCCAAAACAAACCACTCCAAATGCAGCGCCGTTATTTTGTGTCCTTCTTCGCTAAACCGAGGGGATATAATTGCTGCTTAAACATGCCAACGGGCATGTAATCACCGACGACACCATATTGCTCTGGCCACTCTTTCTGACCTCGAACTGCGGTTCCAAAGAGGTAATCTAAAAATGAAAAATGGGCGGCATAGTTACGATCTATAGCCGCCTTATCGGAAGCATGGTGCCAATGGTGGAACTGCGGGCTGACGATTAAGTAACGTAGCCAACCGAAGTTAACTTGGACATTGGCATGGTTAAATACCGCCTGTACGCCAACGATAATGACATAAATACTGATGATGTCTTTAGAGAATCCCAAGATAAAAATCGGCGTAAGTACTAGACAACGGGTGGCGATCAACTCAAACATATGTTGCCTTGATCCCGCCAACCAATCTAAATGCTTGGCGCTATGGTGTACCGAATGGAAACGCCACAGGAATGGGATCTCATGGTAAGCGCGATGCGCCGCATATTGCATTAAATCGGCGACCAATAGAATCAACAGCAGTTGCAACACAAAGGGCAGACCTGCGATAAAGCTTTGCACTGTGCTGGAAATAGCCCAAGAAAAGGTCGACTGCACAAATTGATTCGTCACCAATAATACAAATCCAATCGCTAAATGATTCACCAAAAAATGATTTAAATCCCCTTGCCATTCGGGTCTCAATATTGGCTGTTCAGGTTTATGGGGTAGCCATTTTTCGATAAAAATAAAAATTAAGGTTGAACCTAATAAGTCTAAAATAAACCAATCTAACCCCAGTGAGACCTTATGATTGGCAAAAGGCTCGACCTCGACTTGATGACCACCAAAGGCAATCGCCAAGCTCACAAATACCCAAGCGACAAAGCCAAATCGTTTATTTTTATTTCGAATAAAATTTAATAAACCTAAGCTGCCCGACACCACTAAGGCGACAAATATCAAACTGCGAATAATATCGACGTTATAACTTTGGCGTAATTCGGGGGTAGTCAGGTATTCAGGGAAATGAAACGCCAATACACCTAAAAACGATAATATGGCTAACATGCACGCTATGGTGCCGCTAATACTGCCTTCACCAATTTGGAAATGGCCGTCTTTAAATCCTTTGCTAATCACAGTGAACTCCTTTTCCTATGCTGCTCGCGTTATCCACACAACCACCACTCAGCTTAATTTTGCCGATTAGCCTACATTAACCCCACTGCCACAATCAATAAAAAGCGCTACCTAAGTAGCGCTCTTGTATTAGCTAAGTTCACTCACCTTAACGGTTAGAGCTTAATCAAGTTATAACCAAAGCTAGTGGCAGCATCTTTATTCAGCACCATAGTGACATTATCTTCATTGCTGAAATCCATTAAATCGGATGCATAGACAACGGTTTTAGTGCCGTTTTCGACTGCGATGACTTTAATAGAATATTCGCCTGCAGGTACAGTCACTGACTGAGGGCTAGCTGGGTTGACCGCAGTGATTTTATTTACCGCAGTTTCAATCGTGTCATTTGCTTTTAAGAAATATACAGTGAGATTACTTTTATCGGCAAAACTCACGATGTCAAACTTAAAGCTATAGGGACTTGGCGTCTGAGTTTGCTTCATCTCCATCGCCTTCACTTGGCTGCCCTGCTCTGTCGCCTGCTCGTAAATGAAGATGGTTTTAATATCATCTTGATTAAGGGTGATCAGCACATTGTCGAGTAATTTAGCTTGGCTTGTATGGTCAAGTACGCTCACACCAAAGTCATTAAACTCGGCGCCTTGGTAAGCTGTTACGCCGAAGGGGGCCACATTGCTAAATAGCGCTTCTTGCTTACTACTCACTACTTTTACATCAACATTATGTGTAGCCAAGCCATTGAATACCCTAAAATCTACACTGCTTTCGAGGGCGACATGGTTACGCACATTGGTGGTTGAGTCGACGCTGTCTAAACTGATTTTAGCGGCTGAAGCGCCAAAGCTTTCCCTTAAAATCAACTTATAAGGCACCTTGGTTTTAAAGTTAATGCTTGCCGTGGTGTAACTGATATTGGTCGTACCCGCCGCAGTCAGATAAATTTTATAGTCGCCCGTATCTAAAATCTGTGGTGTTGAAACCTCACCATAGGAGACGCTGCCTAGCATCACTGCATCGGCAAAGCCTTTATCCGCTTTGGCAATATAGGCATCGTAGGCAGGTGCATCAGTCGCAGTGTGTGCAATCAATAATTGCATCTTGCTCTTGTCCGCTTCGGCATTTTGTTTATCGAGCTCGGTACGCGAGTAATTGATATTCAAAAGGGCTGGCGAGGCAAAATCCCCATGCAATACAAAGAAATGGTCGGTTGCCGTTTTTAAATCGATATTCTCTTTGTAGAGTGAAATATCTTTATTTGCCGCATCCTTACCCATCACCTCTACCTCACTCACACCGGGGGTAGATGTAAATCGTGGCATCGCATCTGCGTAGCTCACGCTTTCATAGGTTTTATCGCCAATCTTCAGCGCGGTAGCAGTGCTCCCCACTGTCGCATTATAGAATTGCACATAAGTATCAGTTTTAGAGGTATCCTCATCCTTGTCATTATCAGAA
This sequence comes from Shewanella septentrionalis, assembly GCF_025370265.1. Classification (NCBI taxonomy): domain Bacteria; kingdom Pseudomonadati; phylum Pseudomonadota; class Gammaproteobacteria; order Alteromonadales; family Shewanellaceae; genus Shewanella; species Shewanella septentrionalis. Next base: position 30,573 of record NZ_JAMTCC010000044.1, read on the forward strand.
CCACCGCAAGCGGTCACGCCTAAACAGGCGAAGGTCAAAACCGCGAATCCCTTTAGCTTACTTTTTATCATTGTTTCCCTCATTAGCAGACAAAAATTCAGTTCAGTCTACGCAGTTATACAATGACAACAATGGCAATTTCCACTAAAAACAAAAACAAATATTTCACAAACTCAAACACTTAACAAACATTTCAATAACACGCAAAATACTGATACAAACGCCACTTTTCGGGCCCTTAATTGATACAAATGCGATTGCTGATACCTTAGTTCACATCTACAAAAACGCTTCCGCTCCAGAGCAATAAGGCTGGCATATCGAATACCTCTCTTTTAGGCTATTGCGACCATGGAGAAATCATCCACAGTTGGTGCAAACCTTGTTCGACTTATGCGATTGAGTTACTCTCGCACCGCCAATTAAGCCTTTGGGATGGATAGGGTTTGCAAGGGATTCTTAACTACTACAAACAGTGTTTTCAACACGATAGTGCTGAAATTAACCTTTGGTCTAGCCACAAACTTGCTGAGCAAGAAAAGCTATTGCTCCAAGGTGAAGACGAGTTAAGCAGTGGCTTTCTGCCTCGCTTGCCGGTGCCATTTGCTCCTGCCTCCGCATTAATGGCGCGTAGTGCCTTGTATCTACGTGAAAAAGTATTATTGCACTCTTGTCTGTTTTTCTGCGGCACTGTCGAGCTTAATGGCGAAAAACGTAAAGTCGTCACGCCATTGCTGTACCGCGAATGCCAATTGCAGGCCGATGGCGATAACATTTACCTCGAATCTAATAACAGCTTCTCTGGCGGCGGGCCATTCACCATCAATGAAGCCCTGTTAGAAAAATTAGTCGTTGAAGGACACAGCTTAAGTCAAGAGTTACGCGATAATCCAACGGATGTCAGTGGCTGGATAGCTTGGCTGCGGGCGGGCCAAGCCGATGTTGATACCAGTCATTTATTGCATTTTCCCAAGCTGATCGATGAGACTGAATTCACTGGCTTATGCCGTAAACGTGGGCGGTTTATGGTTAGTCGCAGCCAAATTATTCTTGCAGAGCGTTCGCAGGCAAGTCGCGGCATATTGCACGAACTCGACAATCTCATCACAGCGCCTTCACACTCTGCGCCGCTTCAAGCGCTGTTTGGGCAAGCGCCAACTCGAGATTCAGTTAGTCACAATGTCGATACCCAAGAGAATTACCTTCCTGGGCTATTAAGCCGCGCACAAATTCAAGCCTTAAAGGTGGCGGCCAATCAAACTTTGGGGCAAATATCGGGTCCACCGGGAACGGGTAAAAGTTACACCATAGCCACAGTGGCGGCGGAGCAGGTATTAAGGGGTAAATCTGTCCTCATCGTCGCCCACACCGATGTTGCCGTTGATGTGATTGCCGATAAGTTGCAGCAACAATTCCAGCTTGGGAGCAGCCTTATTCGCGCTGGCTCGCCGCAGTTTATTAAAGTCCTTAAAAACCAGATAGATGAAATGCTCCATGGTCAGCACCCAGCGACTGATGAAACCATTTCAGATATCTTACTACTCAATGCAAAACAGCAACTTAATACTGTGACTCGTCAGCAAGCCAAAATGGAAGCAGGTTTTATACACCATTGCCGCCATGCCATACGTCGCGGCCAAAAACTGGCGACCTTACAACAAGGACAATCGCGCTGGCGCTTAGGATTTTACAACTGGGCTTACCGTGCCGGGATCAAACAGTTTGCTCAGCAATGGGATGTGCTCGATAAATTAACCGCCCTCATCGCCCAAAAAGAAGACTTAAGCCTCAAATACTTACAATTGGCCACTCACTATCGATTAAACCAATTACTCAAACATAAGCGCAGTACACTGGTGAGTTTTGCCAGTGCACTTCGCGCTCGGCAGTCCGCTAAGCAACTCGACGGTTTCTACAAAACGGATTTTGATGCCTTAAAGCAAACCTTTCCCATTTGGTTATCTAGCCTTGCCAGCTTGCATAAAGTGCTGCCCATGGAGCAGCAAATGTTTGATCTAGTGATTATTGATGAAGCCACCCAAGCCAATATTGCCGCCTGTTTACCGGCCTTACAGCGGGCAAAAGCGGCACTGGTGGTGGGCGACAGTAAACAGCTGCGCCATTTCTCGTTTTTATCCCGCGCAAAGCAAACCCAAATCCAGACCCAACTCGGACTTGCTGCGGATTGCCGCGGCCTAATGAGCTACCGTGATGCCAGTATGCTCGACTTAGTATCACAATCCCTTGCGAGCCAATCCCAAGTGGTATTTTTAAATGAGCATTTTCGGAGTAAACCTGAGCTGATCCAATTTAGTAATCAGCAGTTTTATCAAGGCATGCTGAAAATTATGCAGCACAGACCCTGCACGAGTTCAGGACACTTACATAGAATACAAGTGACAGGCGCGCGGGATAGCAAGGGAGTTAACAGACTAGAAGCGGAGGCATTAATTCAAAAGTTATCACAACTGATTGATGACCAAATGAATACATTAGTGCCCGCCAGCATTGGTGTGCTCTCCTGTTTTCGCAATCAGACAGAGTATTTATCCCAGCAGATCCTCGCACGTTTTAGCACGCAGCAAATAGAACGTCATCAATTACGGATTGCCACCCCCTTTGGTTTTCAAGGGGAAGAGCGCGATATCATGCTGATATCTTTTAGCATTACTGCCAACGACAGCCGAGCTGCGGTGTATTTAAATCGAGCCGATATGTTCAACGTCGCGATTACCCGAGCCAAACAGGCGCAATGGCTATTTTTATCGGTACAAGAGCATGAACTCCCCAACAATAATTTACTGGCAACTTACTTAGCATCGGCGGGCCAATTTCAAGCGGCGCACAATTATGTCGATTCCCTCGATAGCTTCGGCCAGTCGGTGGCACTCGCGATTGAAGCAAAAGGCATAACAGTCTGGCGCGCCTACCATATGGCGGGGCTAGAACTGGATATTCTGTGCCGCTATGGTAACCAATATTTAGCAATAGATTTAATCGGTTACCCAGGGCCATGGGCGGACTTTTTCGATATTGAACTGTATAAACTGTTACAACGCGCCGGGATTAAACTTATCCCCGTCAGCTATGGGCTATGGTGTCAGCAGCGAGAACTTTGTATCCAACATATTTGTCAGCAATTGGGTATAAAACAACCGAGTTAATGCCGCAAATAACAGCCTTAATCACACCCACGCGGCTGATAAATCGCTTTTATCTTGTTTCGCAGCCAAGTGATTTTGGGGTTGTGGCTGTTTCTCTTATGCCAAATCAAGGTGAAAGGAATGGCGAGTTTATTAAGATATTCGCCACTTATCGGGATAGGACGACTGACTAAGTCAGGGTGTAATTGGTGGGCATACTGCTCACAATATTGCGGCGCGATTGCCATCATACTGTGGTGAGGCTCTGCCGCGACAAACAGTGACTGCTCAAAACTGGCCAAGGTGAGCACTATATTGCGACTTAAACCAAGCTCAATAAGTACATCATCTAAGGCCCAGGCTTCGCTCTTTTCCCACAAGATATTGATATGCGAGTATTTTAAGAAAGTGTCTATATTCCACTCTTCCTGCAAGGCGGGATGATCGCGGCGTAAATACACCTGAGGAAGATCGGTAAATAAAACCTCAAAATCGATAAAATACGGCAATAAATCAAGGGATTCCTTGGAACGAGGATGACTTTCTCGGCCAGTAAAACCTATGTCAGCCTCACCGCGAATAATGGCTTCTAGTGAATCATAATCCCAATTTCGTACTTTCACTTTTGCATCAGGGTAGTGTTGGTAAATAGCCTGCGTTAATTGATTAAGCATAATGAGCGACAAAGGTGACTCAAGCATCAGCTCAAAACTGAGCCCTTTAGCCATATCGTCCCCGCGCTTGCCCATAAGCTGTTTGCCCATTTGTAACCAATCGGCTAAGTCTTGCTCCATGCTTTGAGCTAATGGCGTTAACTGGAATCCATGCGGTGTTTTGACAAACAGAGGATCGTCAAACCAATCACGCAATTTCGCCAAGGATTTACTCACGGTCGATGGCGTAACATTGAGCTTTTTAGCGGCCTTAGTCACACTCCGCTCTTGTAAGAGAAGTTGTAGAGTAAACAATAGATTAAGGTCAAGACGTGCGAGTGATTTCTTCATCTAGATAAACGCTCGGTGCTAAAGGCACGCATAATATGAGTAAGGTACTGATAACAGAGCCCAAGGCTAATATCAGCAACAATATGTTAAGTGGACTAATACCTATTAACCCCATCAGCCAAATATACAGTGCTGAAGTACAAACCTGTGCAATACCTAACAATGAACTTGCCACCCCAGCACGCGATGCAAAGGGGCTCAGTGCTTGGCTCATAGTCACACCAAATCCAATCGCGAATCCGCTACAGACAAAACCAAAGCCTAATAAATTCACATTAAGACTAAAATATTGCACCTGAGTTAGCACAAACACTAGCGCGGCAGCTGCAAATAACAGCTGTGAAATCAACATCAAACTTTTTTCTTTAAGCACAGCAAGTGCAAAAGGAGTCGAGAACGATACCAGCATACTCACTAACGCTGTCAATGCCATAACATTAGAATATTGACCACGGTCAAACCCCATCTGCCCCATGATCAGCATGGGAGACACATTGACATAACTGAGAATCGTAGTCACACCTAGAGTCGTCATAACAAGCCGGCTGAGGAAAAAAGACTGACGAAAAGATTCTTGCGGCGCCAACTGACGATTAACATCCTCAATCCTACTCTGCGCAGGCTTAGTCTCCCGTAATATAAAAATACATAACAAACAGACTAATAGTCCCATGCCTGCCATAGTGCTAAACAGACTCTGCCAAGGGAACTTGAGCATAATTACATGCCCAATAACAGGTGCAATGACCGGGATAATGCACGTAATACCATTGATCATTGAGAGCACTTTAGCTCGGCGCTTATCGTCTAAGGTGTCGCGTAAAATAGCAAAGGCAACAACGTAACAGGAACCAGCACCAATTCCCTGCATAAAACGTATGAGTAAGAACTGATTGCTTGTCTCTGCCATACCACCTAAATACGAAGCTAAAGCAAAAATGATAGCGCCGAATAGAGTGACAGGCTTGCGCCCTAATCGGTCCGCTACGCTGCCAGCAAAAAGCATAGTTGCCGCCATTCCGCCAAGATACACAGAAAAAGCGATATGCAACTGTGCTTCACTCGCGCCTAAATCCTGCGCGATTTGCGGTAAACCAACCAAGTACATATCTATCCCAGTTGGATACAGAAGCACTAAACAAAAACTACACAAAAGATATCGCAACATATACCTCACCCATCTCCTCGCAAATAAGTTGCGCCTAGAGTAGTGGGGCGAGCGCAGTTAAGTGAGTGGCTTTTTCGACAACAGGTATTTCCGTTTGCGACCAAGGGATATAGGCCGTGGAATTGGCCCTAAATTGAAGGAACAGAAGGAATAAAAACAAAATATCCCCTGCACTGGCTAGCACAGGGGATATGGCGGCGAATGGTCAATCTTCTATTCTATGAACCCAACACTCATTGCTGAGATGTTAAGGGTGCAGGAAGGACTTGGATGGTTAAACTGCCCTCTGCTGGCAAATATTGCTGTGCCAGTTTACTAAGCTCTGCCGGTGTCATCTTCTGCGCCAACGCTTGCCTTTGTTTGAAAGCAGCAAAGCGTCCAGGATAACTCTGGGCATTTGACGCTAAATCTAACCAAAAACCATTGCTCTGCGGCGCGGCTTGCATCCATTCAAGCACAGGTTGGCGGGCTCGGTTAAGTAAGTCTTCGCTAATCCCCTGCGGCTGCTTGACTTGGTTAACTGCAGCGGTGAAATACTCGGCCACCGTTGGCAACATGGCTTGAGTCGTCACGCTAAACAAACCTAAGTAACCATAACCGCTGGCATTGAAATCACTATAAGAAAAGGCCGATGGCGAATAACTCGCGCCCGCTTTTTCTCTCACATTTTCCGTTAATAGGATGCTGAGCACTTGCTCCAACAATCCCAGTCCAGCGTGTTGGCTTAGGTGAGTCATATCCGTTGTTGGCCACACCATGGCCAGCGCCGCTGAATCTGGATGACCATAGTGTGTTAACGTCATCTTAGCAGGCACTTTCGGGAACATAGGCACTAACGATTGGACATGTTCAGTGGGGCTGCGTTTGATTGCCCCGAGAGTTTCGGCCACAGCAGTAATGGCGCTGGCTTCGTCGAAATCCCCTACTATGGCGATTTCAATTGCCCCTTGCTCGACGGCTGAATGGAAACTCGGCGCCAGCTCTGCAAACTGACGTTTTAAAATTTCTTCTGGTTCCCCATAACCATAACGTTTATCACCACTGTGGGAGATACGGTCAAACTGATTAGAAAACTCAGTTTGCGGGTTGCTATGGAGACTTTGCTGCTCGGCAATCACTTGCTCGCGGAACAATTGCTCGGCCTGCTTATTCATGCCGGGTTCAATCAAAAAGGCCGTCATTAAGCTAAGCTGCGTGCGCAGTTCTGCGGCATTGGTACTAATCTCACCGCCAAAACTCTGCTCACGCACACCTAGGTTAATGGAAATATCTTGCCCAGCAAAAATATCCTGCAGACTGCCATAGTCATGGGCCTTAAGCCCTCCCTGCACAAAGGCACTGTTAAACAGATAGGATAAGCCATCTAACTCAGGAAATGGTACTTCACCAAAGCCTATGTTGAGGCTGACCAAAGTAGTGCCTTTATTAAAGTCAGTAGGCTTAAGATTAAGCCGCACACCATTGGCAAACTGCAACTGACGAATGCCCGTTTCGGCATCGCGATTATCGGCGTTTAACTTGCCCTGATCGCCAAATTCAGTGTATGCGAACTCATCAATCGCCTTCGCTGCTGGTGCACTCACAGCTTGTTTGCGGCTTTTCTCATAGCTAGCAACAAGCTGTTTTTCAACATTTTCGATGGGCTTATTGCTGGTTAGATACAGATACGGCGTGGCGTTCCAAGTCTGATTAAACACTTGCTTTAGCTTTTGCGGCGTCACTGTTGGCATTATTTTTTCAAAAAATGCCAGCTGCCATTCAGGCTCTACAGGCACGCGCTTTTCTGCGACCGAGTAGACTAACCCATCAGCAATATTCACACTGTGGATAGTACTGCTACCCGCAGCGCTGAGCTGATATCCTTTGTGCATACGTTTGATTTGTTGGTCAATTTCCTGCTGACTAAAACCAAATTCTTTTGCTTGGCGCAAGGTTTGCTCCAATATTGCTATGCCCTCTTGCCAGTTATTTTCCTGCGTACCTAAGCTCATTTGAGTGCCATAGGCGAGATCAAATTGCTCCCCAACCTGCAGGCTAACGCCAGATAAACCTTGGCTATGCAGTAACTGCGACTCCATTCGGCGATACAAGATGCCGTGGGCGAGTTCGAGCAGTATTTCCTGCTCGCGCACGGCAGGGCTGTCGGTAGGGTATGCCATAGGTTTGAGCATGCCGAGTGAAACCGAGGTCGATAGGCTAGGATCGAAAAATGCCGCTGCCTCGACGCGTTGACGCTCAGCGACAGTGCCAATCGCTTGCGGCTTCACCTTCGCCGCTAAAGGCGCCGCCTGCCAACTGGTAAACTGTTGTTTTATCTTTTGTTCAACTGCGGCCACCTCGATATCACCGACCACAATTAAAGTAGTACGTGAGGGCGTGTAAAAACCTTGGTATAAGGACAGTAAAGCCTCACGAGTAGCATTCTTTATGCTGTTGGCCTCGCCCACAGGGAAGCGCTTTGACAGCAATGTTTGCGGCATCAAGAACTGTAATTGATTGCGGTAATTCTCCAGATCCGCACCGCTACGCTCACGCAGCTCAGCCAAGACCACCGCTTTTTCACGCTCGATAAGCGCCGGGTCGAGTAATAAATTACTGCCAATTTCGCGCATTAAAAACAAAGCGGTATCGACTTTATCTTGGCTATTACTAGGTAAGTTGAATTGATAAACCGTCTGCTGAAACTCAGTCACAGCATTGGTATCGGCGCCAAAACTCAGACCAAGACGCTGCAATGTCGGGATCATCTCCCCCGCAGCCAAACCCGTCGAGCCATTAAAGGCCATGTGCTCAAGAAAATGCACTAACCCCTGCTCGGTATCGGACTCCACCACTGAGCCTACGTCCACCCGCATGCGTACTATGACAGCCTGCTCTGGCGTCTTATTGCTCACTAATAAATAGCGCATGCCATTGGCAAGTTCACCGGTATGGATTCGCCCACTCATGGGCAAGTCAGGCGTTCCCATCCACAGCGGCTCTTCGCTCGCCTGTAGCGGTAATGCCACAGTTAACAATGTCAGCAGTAGCCACTGGCGCATCAGGCTAATCGCCTTGAAATTATTCATTAAAATTCGCACTTTTCCCCCAAAATCAAACAAGAAACCTAAGAAGCGCATACCTAAGTTTCAGATAAAATAAGCAGTCACTATAGTACCTAAAGCACTTTAAGTCACAAAATCAATACCTTATGGCGTACTAAAAATAGTTTATAGCCTTGATATTTAGCAAAATATCTTTAGAAATAATCTCACCAAAATCTCGATCCAAATGCCTCATCCAGCGGCAAACACTCTACGCCCCGAAGCGGCTGACACAGATCGCGAATAGTTTGATTCACTATGATATAAGCCAGTTTTTCCTGTAGCGAAAATATCGACGCTCCCTCCACCTTGCTGGCATCAATCACTAAAGTCTGGATTTGGAGTGACTGACATTCACCATAGCGGCGATAACTGACTTGCGAGCGATTCATATCGATACAGGCGAAACGCTTAAGCACCTTCATCGCATAAAATTGATGATTGATATCTCCGCTGTTATCACGTATTTGAGCAGGGATAAACTGGACTTCTTTGTCGCTAACTGCACGAAATTGCTCGACAAATAATGAACTGACAAGGGGAAGGCCTATGGTAGGCAAAATGTCGTACTGGGTAATCGCCTCATCAAGCACATCCACCTCATAGTAAAGGGGCGTTACACCATTCAAAGGCTTAGTAAAACTATCAATATAGGGCTGCTCATTCTGCTCCGAATACACAAAATAAACATCCCTGTGATAGAAAGCATCCAACTCAAAAAATGGTTCCATCTCTACATCCTGTAAATGGTTTGAAAGCAACTCAACGATTTGCTATCGACGGAAAATTGCAATTAAAACAAAGCCCCGTAAACGGGGCCTTGTGTTTGAATCTTAGAACTATGCTAGATAATCAAGCTAGAACGGTAATACCCACTAAAACACCACGACAAAAAGTGAGTGAGTGAGTTAAAACCCCTTTTAAACATGAATATTTAACAAAAACAAATCTAAAGTTACAATACACTTAATTGCAATTTGTATAGTTAAACCATTGATAAACGACTATAGACTCGGTTTTATACACTTTTAGCTAATTACTTAGAGATTAATCACGAGTGACCCTTCATCATGTGCAGTGTGAGTATTGCATGTTCATAACTGCTCTCTCTAGCGGTCAGATTATATAATTTTGGCTATCCAATTGGATGTTGTTAAGCGCTTCTATTAACGATTTATCTCACTGACTGTTGACTTGTGGAAACTGTTCTCCGCTAGAGCGAATAATGAACAGGAAAATGATTGCAAGCACCAAAAGCGGCCTCATCAGTTTTACAGCCAACTGGTAGAATAAGGATGACTTTATTGATTTTATGGCCATAAATCGCTGCTATTTAGAATGGTACTTTAATCCTTAGTATGATTCTTTATTACTTGGCATGAGACTTTGTTCCTCTCCTACAGCCACTACACATAGCCTAGCGCTCAAGCAGAGGCATAAAAAGGTCTCGAAGAGCTAAGTTGTCAAACTTATCGGCTTCTCGGCTATTTGACGAAGAGAAGCTAGGAGTAGAATCAGGACAACTCTGTTCTTCAATTTCCATTATCCGATCCTCAATTTCTAAAACCGCACGATTCAACTCAAGGTCCGACACGCCGAACCGCAGTGCAAACTTTTTCAGTTCATCAATTCGTTCTAATAAGTCGGACTCACTATCATCATTTACCATGCGGCTGTTGTTCTCTGTAAATTCTTCAAGAACAGCTTGATGCAATGTATCCCAAATGCTGTCAGGCAATCCACTCGCGGAATCCACTGCATCAATCAATTGGGAAAGCGTTTCACTTGAACTCCAGCGTATCGTCTCCAAGAGCTTATTTTCCAGAACTTCTAATAATTCGACTTCGTAAACAAAGCGC
>NZ_JAMTCC010000045.1:0-37710 GCF_025370265.1 Shewanella septentrionalis
CTCAAATTCATTCAAGGCATAATGATTTCAATGCTTATATGCTATTGTTACTGGCTACTTACATTTTACTCATCTATTATTAACTGTTGGTGTTTTTTGTCGTAAGACTAAGATTTTAAAAGGGTAAATGGCTGAAAAGCTTGTCAAAAATATGGCTAAATTCGAACGATTGACACAAAAGGAATTTAAACGAGGCTTCTCATTAATTGAGGTGCTTGTTGCATTAGTGATTTTAGTAATTGGCTTAATCGGTATTTTTAATTTACACATTGTGGCTAAACGCGGCAGCTTTGAATCTTTTCAGCAGACGCAGGCCTCATATTATGCCAACGATGTAATAAATAGAATGAAGTTGAATGCCACTCAATTGGGCACTTATGCAGGTACTTATACCGGAACATTAGCTGCGCCTTCGTTAAGTTGTATAGGGGGTAATTTATGTTCACCTGCTCAAACAGCGTTATGGGATAAATATGAATGGGAACAAGCTTTATTTGGAGCGTTTGAGATTGTTGGGAGTCAGAAGGTAGGAGGGCTAGAGAGCCCAGTAGGTTGCATTAACATAAATTCTAATACTGTAACTGTGATTATTACTTGGAGAGGAATTAGGGAAACTTCAGACGGCATTGGCGCATTAAGCTGTGGCTCGACCACTCCAGACAAAAAACGCCGTGTCTTCTCTGTTAAAACGGTGATTATTTAAATGTTTCATTTGAATCAAGTTTATGGGTATCAAAAGGGAATGTCACTCGTTGAGATCATGGTCGCGATGGTCATAGGACTTTTTTTGACTCTGGGTGTATTCACTATGTTCAATATGTCATCTTCAAATGTAACAACTACTAGTCAATATAATCAGTTACAAGAAAATGGCAGGATAGCTTTGGTTATTTTAGAACGAGATCTTAGCCAGTTGGGTTTTATGGGAGATATAACTGGCACAGACTTTGTCATTGGTTCAAATGCGACTATTTCCATAGGGACTGCTGTAGTGAATGACTGTGTAGGTGACGGCGTCAATAACGCTAGTTTACCAAACAATCAACCTGCACATTTTCGACGTCTATGGGGTTATGAGAATGGCGTTAGCAGCCAATCATTTGCATGTTTGTCAGATGTTAAGGCCAAAACAGATGTGTTGCAGATTAAGAGGTTGATTGGGCCCCCTGTTGAAGCGGCAGATGTAGAATTAACCCGTTTTTACGTATCGGCTACGTCTAGTGAAGCCGTATTCTTTAGTGGCGTAGGAGGCGTACCGGCATTACCTAATGCGCGGATCTGGGAATATCAGCATCATATTTATTACATAAAGAATGATGCCGATGGAATTCCTGTACTGAGACGAAGAACTCTTTCTACTGGAAACGGTATGTCGAATGAAGAGCTGCTCGTTGAAGGCATTGAAAATATGCGTATTTTATATGGGTTTGATAATGATGGTGATGACACTCCCGATGCATTTATGTCTGCAGCGGAAGTGACATCTCTTATGTGGGACAATCAAGAGTTTCAACGTCTCGTCGCCTTAAAAGTTTATATTTTAGTGCGATCAATACAAGAAGATCGTAGTTATACAAACGTCACAAAATACCGATTAGGTGATAAAGATACTAATACTAAAATTCCAGTGACGGAAGATCACTTTAGACGGAAAGTACTTTCTACCACTGTGGTTTTAGAGAACCCAGTATTGATGCGAAATTGAGTTATGAAGCGGACTTTGAGGCTATTTATGAAAAAACAAGAAGGTATTGTGCTGTTTTTCGCTTTGATAGTGCTCATTATTATGACAGTCATAGGTGTTGCTCTTGCTGTCAATTCGACAACATCTCTACGAATGGCTGGGGCGGGTTCAGAAAGAATAGAAGCACAAAGTATCGCCGGCGGTGGGCTTGATGAGGCTATTGAAAACTCGAAAGGCTCTACATTGGCGAATATGGCTGTAGAAACGACACTAACAAGTACGCTCGGAAGCAAACAATTATTAACGCCTATGCCTAAAGATGGCACAGTTCAGGATGTTAGTTGTCAACGTAATACTAAAGCAAGTGGTGCAAATTTGGTTAGTTGCCGTCGTATTGAGATTAGCAGCAGTGCATCATTTGGTCGGGATAATCTGGGCCAGTTGACGGTTGTTGCTGGTATTGAGCAAGAAGTGCTTACGGGGAGTTGATCATGTGGAAAATAGTAACCTTCACTTGTTTGTTTTTCTTGATAGGTCTATCAAGTCAAACTCACGGAGATGATACAGAACTTTATGTCTTTGAAACGGCAACAGATGCTGGAGCACGTCCAAAAGTTCTTATTATTTTTGATAACTCTGGCAGTATGGATACATGGGAGAATGTCCCTGATCCTGATTATGTTCCTCCAGCCGATTACAATTCTGACTATAATCCTTCGACCGATTACTCCGGCTCTGGTATTAAAGATATTATCTATTTTTCAACAAGCTCTAGTACTGATCTTGAGTCATTGTTGGATTCCAATAAGCGTTTTTATACCAAATACAATGGATGCCATCAAAGTTGGGCCCCATTGGCTGAGTATGGTTTTTTTAAAGGTCATGTAAGTGAGTATTATTCTAGAAACTGGGATGATCTTAGAACCAATCAAGATCTGAGTAAAACAAGATATGTTGATTGCAGGGAGGATATTACAACAGCAGATCCTATTAATTCCAGTGATTATGGTCACTCTGGATTTCCAAAGGATGGTTCAAAGAGTACACCTTATACTCATGTCTCAAGTCCATCAGATAATAACTGGAATTCAGCTATATCTACAGCGAAGGAAACGGATATAGGTAAAGGCGGTTCGGTAACGCTTTACACTGAAAACTATCTTTTATGGTATAAGCTTATTAAGAATGGCAACATTCCTATAGTGTCAAAGAAGCGTATTGATATTGCAAAAAAAGCGATTACAGATGTAATTAATACGACTCCTTCAGTTGACTTTGGATTGGCAGTATTTAATGCTAATTCTAATGGGAAGGATGGAGGCAGAATTGTTTCTGGCATTCGGGATATGAGTCCAGGAACAACTCCCGGTATTGTTGCTAGAAGTAGTATAGTATCTACAATTATGAAATTGAATGCAGAAACCAATACTCCATTATGTGAAACTTTAGTTGAGGCGTATCAATACTTTTCTGGAGGATTAGTTAAGTTTGGTCATAAAGATAGTAGCAGTCCCAGTTATGATACAAGTATTGAGTCTGGTTCAAATTATATGACACCCCTTAAAATCTGCAATGACATGGCATATGTAATTTATGTAACGGATGGGGCGCCATATTATGATTCTGATGCTAATACCTATGTGAAAAATTTGACTGATGGTGGCAATAAATTGGGAAATTATGCGCCTATGTATGCAAGAACATATAATGGTTGGGCTGATAGCTATCTTCCCGCGTTGGCGAGTTATATGTACCACAATGATTTAGTCAATAAAAATGATGCTAATGGTGATAACCCACTTCAAAATGTTCGAACTTTTACTATTGGATTTAGCTCCGGTGCTGATGATGCCGCCCCTCTTTTGATTGAAACAGCAAAACGAGGCGGTGGCAAATATTTTGCAGCTCAAGACAGTTTACAATTAACGAATGCATTATCCGATGCATTGAGTTCTATTCTCGAGATAGATTCAAGTTTTACCTCACCAAGCATTGCCAGTAATAATTTTGACCGTACTCAGACTTTCGATTCCGCATATTATGCTATGTTTTTGCCAGGAAAAGGTCCTAGATGGGTTGGTAATCTCAAAAAATTAAAGGTGACTTCGAGTGGTATATTGGTGGACACCGAAGGAAATGTTGCCATTGGTGATAATGGCAACATTAAAAAAACAGTTTGTACATATTGGACTGACTGTAGTAATGGTTCCGATGGCAATCAAGTGGAAGTAGGTGGTGTCTCACAAATGCTAGAAGGGTTAAATAGTAGAAAAATATATAGCAATACTGCAAGTAGTAACGGGCTTGAGCTCCTTACTGTAATCAATGCATCAAATGGAAGTACAGCTAATTTAGCTACTTATATGAGTATTGATGAAGCTGAGCTAGATTCTACGTTCAAATGGATCCATGGAGTAGATGTGGATGATGAAGATGGCGATGGCAGTACTACAGACAAACGCACCGATATTATGGGGGATCCACTTCATTCCAAGCCATTAGCAATAAATTTCGGTACCAATGCGGCACCGGATGTGCGAATTATTTTAGGTACTAACCATGGTTTATTACATATGTTTAAAGATGCTGGAACAAGTGTCGATGAATCATGGGCATTTATGCCGTATGAGTTGTTACCAAATGTTCCTAAATTACGAGAAAATCTGTCCAGTGGACACTATGTTTACGGCATGGATGCTTCACCTGTCGCTTATGTGAAAAGTGGTACGAGTGGTGGAAAACCAACTGCTGCTTGGGTTTTCTCAGGTATGAGGAGAGGTGGTTCATCTTATTATGCATTAAATGTAACATCGCCCGATACACCTAGCTTAATGTGGGTTATTAATCCAGATACGGCGGGATTTTCTGGACTAGGACAAACTTGGGCTGAGCCAGTAATAACATTAATTCCAGGACATGATAAACCCGTGCTCATTTTGGGTGGCGGATATGATGTTAGCTATGATGGAACACCGTCCACTTCACCGCTGGGGAGGAATGTTTATATTGTTGATGCGGAATCCGGTGCTCTAATACACACATTTGGTTCATCTGCAGGATCTGGAGTTACTGCATTACCTGGAATTAGCGATAGTATTCCCAATTCAGTTGCGGTTTTGGATAGTAATAACGATGGTGTTTCAGATCGTATTTATGCCACGGATACTGGAGGAAATGTTTGGCGTATGGATTTACCTAGTGTGAATACCTCTACATGGACAGCATATAAGTTTGCATCTTTAGGGGGGGATTTAGCGGCTGATCGTCGTTTCTTTGCTGAACCAGTTGTTGCTCAAACTTTATTTAGTAATATTTCTGAAGTGTCTGTTGTTAATTCTAATGGTTCGACTACGACTACTAAAAATTATCAGAATGTACCATATGATGCCATTGCAATCGGCAGTGGTAATCGTCCAACTCCATTGTCCAAATCGACCGAGGATATGTATTTTATTCTTCAGGATCGTAATGTTATAACTAAAAGTTATGGTGGTAGTGGTCATCCTGCTGCTCCAGCAGCGATTACGTTAAGTGATTTATACAATGTGACTTCAGCGGCACCATCAACTGAAAATGAAAATATACAATTTGGTAAAAAACTGGGGTGGTATTATGATTTTCAGACAACAGGAGAAAAGAGTTTAACTGCCAGTTTAATTGTTGATGGGAAAGTGTATTTCACCTCATTTATTCCACCTTCTCAGTCAGTTTCTGACACTGTATGTACTGTTTCTGGTATCGGTAGACTTTATGTATTTGATTTGCATAAAGGTATTCGTACTCTGGCTAATGTATATTATGAGTTAGGAGAGCGGGTCCCTGATACCCCTCAGATTGTCATTCCAGCGCCAGAAACAGGTAAAGAACCATATATTTACATTATTGGGGTAGGGAAAGGGGAAAAACGTGATGATGGTGAATATACTGGAACAATTAACGTAGGCTCAGGTTTGGACGTTAATAAAATTTATTACCACATAGATGATAATTAATATAGATGACAAAGATGAAATTAAACAAAGGTTTTACGTTAATAGAGGTGATGATTGCTGTGGTTATCATTGGGATTCTTGCCTCTATTGCCTACCCTTCCTATGTGCAATATGTCGCTAAAAGTGCACGTTCTGAAGGTCTAGCGGCGGTAATGAGGGTTGCTAATCTGCAAGAGCAGTACTATTTAGATAACCGTGCTTATACGACAGATATGACTAAACTAGGATTGTCTGCGAGTCCATTTATTACTGAACATGGACACTATAGTGTCACGTCTTCTGGTACTGGTACTCTAACAGTGACAGCGACAGCAAAAGGTATTCAGGCATCACGGGACACAGCCTGTGCAACTATTACGTTGACAAGTGCGGGGGTAAAAGGACCGTCAGAGGAGTGTTGGAAATGAGTAAATTAATATATGCCCTCTTTTTTTTAGCGTTAGCTGGTTTTGAAGGCGAAGTTTTGGCTGAAGAATTTCAAGACTATAAGTGTTATGTTGAATCATCGTATGGGGATGAATATTTAGTATTTTTTAAGTGGAATAAAAAGGATGTAAGTCGTCAAATGATGGCTCTACCAGCGAAACAATTAACTGATAAAATGGGGAAAAAATATTTTGTCAAATCGATTGATGAGTGTGTTCCTGTTGATAAGGATTTTATTTCAACTAAAGCAAAGAAATTAGATATTCAGACCTCGAAATAGTATGTAGTGAGGGAGAGATAAAAATCTGTGTAGATAGCATTCTATCTATATGTTTGCAAGGAAGACTGTAAATGTCCGAAGACGTACTGGAGGCTGCTTACAATTTTGTGGCAGGTTAATATTCTCATAAAATAATATGGTGACATGCTATAAAATCTAAGGAAAAAGGACTGTCAAATCTCCTTGTCGTGAAGAGGTGATCTTATGGCGAGCACAGGTTCCTTATGCGCTTACAGTCGATGGCCGAATTCTGATCTTGGACGCGTTCACTGATGATTAACAGCTGCTACCATTGACGCCGTATGAAATGATGCCGCCAACATTGACGATAACGCCTTTTGATCCTTCACTTTTTCCTCCGGGGCAATAAATTAATGTTCCCGCTGATGAAAGTCCATCAGATGTGAATGTGAGAGAATCAACAGAACCTGTAATTTTGTCACTCGAATGGAAACCGTCGATTGCACGTAATTCTTTATCGGTCCCAATATATACACGAATTCCTTTGCTCCAGTCTGTTGATGTCCCGCAGGAAGTGGCGCTAGCATATGGGCATACGTTCACGGTCGCTCCATAGCTGATGGCTTGATTGCGAGCAAAGACCATAATGTCATGGATTTTTGTAATATTATTATTTACCCGCATACCTTCGTAGAGAGAGACCAGTGACGGTATTCCAATGGTCAATAAAATTGCTGCGACAGTAATTGTGACCATTAATTCAATTAAGGTAAAACCTGACATTTTTTTTTGCATGCGGACTATCCTCACTTATCTTCCATAGAGTATAAGCGAGAATGGGGCTGATAACAGCATTTGAGTCATGCCTTTTTAATCTTATGTTTTAATGTGATATAGCTTCCTTGTTGTGATGCTCAGCACGGTTTTGTTTTCAAAAAATAAATTTATTATTCATTATTTTGGCGTTGTTAGGCTAAGTACAACTTATATTTTCATCGGTTGAAAAACGAACTCTACCAGCTTGATTAACAATAACAGCTCTAGAATAAGGGCTTGTGGCTGATGAGGGACAATATTTGAGTGTTCCATTTTTACCAGATGCCAGCCCGTCAGGCTGAAACCGGATTGCTGTACGATTGTATTTAACTATGTCTTTCGAATCAAAAGCATTTGTCATATAGAGTATTTTATCGCTGTCATCTAGTTGACCATTCTTGTTAATGTCAATGAATACTGTTAGTCCAACTTGCCAATTTTGTACGCATTTTTCATCGATAACAGCACATGCTGTCACTGTTCTGTTAAGGGTAATTGCTTGGTTACGTGCAAACTGTAGCGTTTGTTGGATGATGCGTATGCTGCTATCAGCTCTATATTGGGTATAAACATCAGTTAAGGATGGTATTCCGCCTGTAAGTAAGATCGTTAAGATGGAAAGTGAAGTCATAAGTTCTATTAGGCTAAAGCCTTTTTGATGAGTGTTCATAACAAATCCTTGTTATTTTGCGCTTGCATCCCGCGAGCGAGTGTTTGTTTTGGCTAGAATGTAATTATAAAATCTTACGTAACTGTTGTAGTGCTTTTTTTAGACTATTACGTACTAAAAGCGATTTTGTAGAAACTGTGTTTTATGAGTAAAGCACTACATTCTCTTCAATATTAACCTAACCCCGTGTAAGCTAGTGTTATTCTGTTTGTTTATGTTATTGCAAGGGACGAGGAATTTTTAATGAAAAAGGTTGAAGCCATTATTAAGCCATTTAAATTAGATGATGTGCGCGAATCACTTGCAGAAATTGGTATTACTGGAATGACGGTGCTTGAGGTCAAGGGCTTTGGTCGCCAGAAAGGGCATACAGAGCTTTATCGTGGTGCTGAATACATGGTGGATTTTCTGCCAAAAGTGAAAATAGAGTTAGTTATCCAGGACGATCTGCTCGACCAAGCAATTGATGTGATCGTTGAAACTGCCCGCACAGGCAAAATTGGTGATGGCAAAATTTTTGTCACTGATGTTGAACGTGTTATCCGCATTCGAACGGGTGAAGAAAACGAAGAAGCGGTATAAACTGCTGACTAACGAATCTAAAGGGCCTGTGGCCCTTTTTTGTTGGTTAAGCTGATGGAAGTACTGCTGAGTTTCTGAAATATCTTTAATGCAAAATCGTTAGTTTTACTGAACTAATGTAGTTATCTCTTATCTGTAACATGATATAACTGAGCCTCGCAAATGAGTTTTATGAGGTTGTCATTTTGGCTACAAAAAGAATAGTGATCGTGGGTGGTGGCGCTGCAGGTTTAGCACTTGCCTCTAAGTTGGGCCGTAAATGGGGCGGTAGTGATGTCGTCGATGTGTGCTTAATTGACCGAAGTCCTATTCATATTTGGAAGCCTAAATTACACGAAGTTGCTGTTGGCGTGATCGACCAATCTATTGAAGGTTTACTCTACCGCGATCACGGGCTTAAAAATGGTTATCGCTATATTCGTGGTGAGATAGAGCAGTGCGACCCTGACGCAAAATCGATTCAATTAGCCGCCGTCTATAATGATGAAGGCGAGATACTGTTAGAACAGCGACAAATCGATTATGATTTTTTAGTCCTCGCACTTGGTGGTGTTTCTAATAGTTTCAATACATTAGGAGCTGATGAACACTGCATCTTCTTAGATAGCCTTGAAAATGCCAACCTATTCCATCATAAATTACTCGACGCATTACTCCAATTAAACGAAACACAAGAAAGAGTCAGTATTGGCATTGTTGGTGCTGGTGCGACCGGTGTTGAATTAGCGGCAGAACTTCATCATGTGATTGAATCTGTTAAAGAGTATGGCTATCTGAATATTGCTAAACATCACCTTGATGTGCATTTGATTGAAGCATCACCCAAAATTCTCCCCCAATTACCTGAGCGTGTGAGCGCTAGGGCGCAGGCAGTTCTTGATAAGATAGGTATACGTTTACATATCGGTGTTCAAGTAAAAGAAGTGACTCGTGATGGTTTTATCACCCAAGATGGTGATGTGATTAAAGCGGGCTTAAAAGTCTGGGCAGCAGGTGTAAAAGGGCCAAAAGCGTTTCAGAACTTTACAAAATTGCCCATTACGCCGCGAAATCAGGTTGAAGTTGATGACTGCATGCGAGTTAAAGGCCATCAAGATATTTACGCCCTTGGTGATTGCGCCTTATTGATCCAAAGTTCCGGTCAGCCTGTCCCACCAAGGGCGCAAGCTGCAGCCCAGATGTCTGATACCTTGTTTGATAATATCGTTAATCGGTTACAAGGTAAGCCTGAAAAGGCTTTTGTTTATAAAGATTATGGCTCATTAGTGTCATTAAGCCGCTTCTCTGCAGTAGGCAATTTGATGGGAAACCTACGTTCTGGCACTTTCTTTGTAGAAGGGCATATTGCAAGATTGATGTATATATCTTTGTATCAAAGGCATTTAGCCAGTCTTTATGGTTGGTTTTCGGCAATTGTGTATCGAGTGGCGCAAAAACTATTGAAATGGCAGCGGCCAAAACTTAAATTACATTAATATCTATGTAATTTAATATGACTAAAAGAGAGCAAATATGCTCTCTTTTTTATGGTTTAGGAATAGCCGACGAGTCGCGAATGATAGGTTCAGGCGTAAAAGTCTTAGAATATATCGCATCTTGCTCGCGACGTTTTACGATTAATAATTCCGTTGCGACTTGCGCTATTTCTGCGTTTGGCTGATGTACTGTGGTCAGTTTAGGCCAAGTTTGACGTGAGAATGGGCTATCTTCGAAACCGACAATCGATAAGTCTACAGGGATATCTAATCCCGCTAAACGAGCCGCAAAAAGTGCACCAGCGGCAATTTCATCGTTACAAGCCACAATCGCAGTCGGACGATGTTCTAGTTTAATAAGCTTATTCGCACCGTCAACACCGGACTCAAATGAGTACTTCCCTTCAATTATGTAGTTTTCATCCAGTTCTAGGCCATTTATTGTTAATGCTTGTTTAAAACCAAGTAACCGTTCTTTGGTGGATTCATGGTGTAAATCCCCACTTAAAAACGCAATATGCTTGTGGCCTAAGTCAATCAGATGCTGGGTGATTTCAACGGCACCAAATTTATCGTTGACTAAAATAGTCAATCCATTCTGATCCTTGTCCTTTTCACCTGCAATAATGCGCACATAGTTAGCATCAATCTCCGTAAGCGCTTTGAGTACTTTTGGGTCTTCTGACAAGGGAGGCGTCAGTACTAATCCCGCTAGCCTAGAATATTTGACTAGTGCTGTAAGCTCATCACAAATGGTCTCTGATTTGGCATTGCAAGGGTGGATGACAAGTTCATAGCCCTTGTCTTTACAGGCTGCCAAGATCCCATTTTGCATATCAATAATGTAGTAAGCGTTTGGATTATCGTAAATAAAACCAATAGCATAGGATTTAGTACCCGCGAGGTTTCTCGCCGCTAAATTCGGTTGGTAGTTAAGCGCTTTTATCGCCTCGTTCACTTTGTCAACTGTGGCCTGCTTTACTGAAGGTTCGTTATTTGTGACACGGGATACTGTCTTTATAGACACTCCAGCATATTTAGCTACGTCGTTGATAGTGACTTTCATTGATGTAAAAACTCTTTGTCTAAGGTCGCGAAGGGTTAACTGTTCTATGAACGTAAATTCTTTACCAGCAATTTACAAGCTTACATTTTTATCAGTATTTTCTTACTTATGCGTCTTATAGTGCGAGCTTTTGATGTGCTTAGCAATCCTGAATTGTTACAAATTGGCGTTAATTTATCGTTGTTACAACTATGCTTGGAGTTGTAAATTTACGTCATAATATTAAAGCTCATGTTTTATAATGATTTTTAATAAAATTACTGATTCAAAATTCTGCTTTATGACATTTTTTTGCTTCCATCGTTATTTTGTTGTGGCAAGGCTGTTAATTATTGTGTAATGTTTGCACTAGACATGACAGCGTTGTCATTCCGCAGGGAATGGTTATGAATACTAAAACGATAATAAAGTTATGGAAGGGAAACGAGATGCGACCATCAATCTTTAAGAAAACTGTACTAGCAACAAATATTGCTATCCTACTCGGCAGTGCTGTATCCATCAGCGCTGTCGCTGCAAATGCCGCGGCAACCACCGCAGCGCCTGAAAATATTGAAAAAATTGAAGTTCGCGGTATTCGCGCTTCCCAGCAAGCTAACTTAAATGCCAAACGCTTCTCAGACAGTACTGTGGATGCGATTACTGCTGAAGACATTGGTAAATTCCCTGATAAAAACGTTGCAGAATCGCTGCAACGTATTCCTGGTGTCACGATCCAGCGCCAATTTGGTGAAGGCGCTGGTGTTTCTATTCGTGGTGCGGGTCAAGATTTGACTTTGACGACCCTGAATGGGCAAAACGTAGCTTCAACAGGCTGGTTTGTTCTTGAGCCTGCAAAACGTTCATTTAACTATGAATTATTACCATCTGAATTAGTTGGTAACTTAGAAGTCTATAAATCATCTCAAGCGGACTTAGCTGAAGGTGGTGTGGGTGGTACTGTTGTAGTTAATACCCGTAAGCCATTGGATATGGATTCAATGACTTTCTTTGCTTCTGCTGAAGCTCAATATCAGAGCGATTCGGGTGAAACAGACCCACAATTTTCAGGCTTAGGTAGCTGGAAGAATGATGATGAAACTTTTGGTGTATTGGTTTCTGGTGTTATGCAAAATCGTAGCTTGCAGCGTCAAGGCGATGAAGCGTTTTGGGAATGGGGCGCAGGCCCTGTCGCTTTTGAACAAGAACGAGAGCGTTCGGCTATTGCTGCAACATTTCAGTATGCGCCATCTGATTCATTAAACTTTGTGTTTAACGCGATGGACATGCAAATGGCCGCGGACAACACCAACTACGCATTATGGTTTACACAAGCTGACACCTCATGGTCAGGAGCTCCAGGTTCTGGTGCTTGGGATAACACCGAATGGATCGGTGGTTGTGGTTTATGTGGTGGTGATAAGCCAGATGCATCACAGTCAGGTTCTCAAGTTGCAGGCCCTGTTAACTTAGCATATTGGCAAGCTCGCCCCCGTGAAGCGACAATGAAGTCTCAAGTTTTCGACTTAAAGATGGAATATAGCGGCGATGGATACCAGTTTACGACTCAAATCGGTGATACAAGCTCTACTGGTGGTACCGATTTTGAAATGGTTGTTGAAGATGGTCTGGGTGGCACACCATTAAGTGGTGCGACTTACGACTTTACCAATGGTCATCAAACTTGGGATTTAAATGGTTTTGATACAGCCACTTATGATCCAGGTTCACTTGTAATGGGTACTGGTAG
Source organism: Shewanella septentrionalis (assembly GCF_025370265.1). NCBI lineage: Bacteria > Pseudomonadati > Pseudomonadota > Gammaproteobacteria > Alteromonadales > Shewanellaceae > Shewanella > Shewanella septentrionalis. The sequence continues at coordinate 12,682 of NZ_JAMTCC010000045.1, forward strand.
TAACTTTAATAAAACACCCAAAACGGATGATGAAACTTATATTCAAGCCGATATTAAGTTTGATGTAGATCTCGGTGTGGTTAATGCCATTAAAACGGGTCTGAAATATGCAAAGCATAATACAACGAGTCGCCGTTTTGATTTTGTACAAGCCAATGACTTTAATCCCGTCATATCAACAGCAGGATTAAATACTGGTACTTTTGCTGTAGGAACGAGTGAATACGATATTATTCGTTTTGATCCAGATGCACTAAAAGATTGGGCTAAATCGAGCATCATAGGTGAGACAGAAGATTTTGGTTCATACCGTGAGATTGACGAAGATAACTATGCTGCTTATGTGATGGCTAACTTTGCATCAGAAGGTGTACGCGGTAACTTTGGTGTGCGTTATGCGGGGACTGAAGCAACTTCAACTTACTATGTTGATGGCAAGAAAACCGATTCTTCGGCTAATTATGGGGAATGGTTACCAAGCTTGAACGTTGCATTCGACTTAGCACCAGATCTCATATTGCGCGCATCTGCAGCTCGAGTTATGGCTCGTCCACAGTATGATGACATGTATGTTAACCCTAACGTTTTAGGTGCGAATGATGATGTGCCTAATAACCAAAAATGGGTTGTTGGTAATATCGGGTTAAAACCATTTATTGCTAATCAAATAGACTTAGGTATTGAATGGTATTTCAATGAAGAGTCATTACTTTCTGCGGCTTTGTTTATGAAGGATGTTAAAAACTTCGTAACCTTTAGTGAGTACCATGCAGATAGCGCCGATATCCCATTTACTGGCACGTTAAAACCTGATGAAGTTGCTGGTGGTTGGACTGTGCAAGAGAAAGCCAATGGCGAATCTGCGACAATCCAAGGTTTAGAACTGCAATATCAACAAGACTTTGGTAACGGCTTCGGCTCAATTGTTAACTACACTTATACTGATAGTGAAACGAGTCCAAATACATATACAGATCGCAACCCGTTCTTAAGCGATAGTTCAAAGCATTCATATAACTTAACTGGTTATTTTGAAAACGATTTGTTCCAAGTTCGTTTAGCATATAACTGGCGTAGTGAGTATATGATCCGTGAAACTGGTTCATACGGTAATCGTTTACACGATGCATTTGGTAGCTTGGACTTGAGCGCAATTTGGCATGTTACTGATTATATGGATATTAAGCTTGATGGTAATAACCTGTTAGAAGAAGGTTCACGTCAGTTTGGTAACAATCAGTTCCAATCTAATCTAAGTGGCTTTACGGATGGCTTCCCTGTATTTGAATACAATATGGCCCGCCGAATTACATTAGGTGCTAGCGTACGATTCTAATCTTGGTTTAACTCATGTATAAATGAAAAAGGGAGCTTGCTCCCTTTTTTTATATCTCAATAATATTCAATCAGAAGAAGCCCTCAAGGAGCTCATATGACTAATTCAATCACCCCGCTTGACTCAGCAAAACATGCGCACCTTAAAGTGACTCCTACCACTTATGAGCATGTAGCTGAGCAACATTTACTACCCATTTCAATTTATGAGTTTGCTTATGCAGCTGTAGATTCACCTGTTGTTTTTGTTAAGAATAGTGAAACAGGAGAATACCAGTCCGTAATTATGCTTGGATTAAAACCTGGACAGAATTTGAAGCAAAAAGATGGCAAATGGTTAGGGCTGTATATTCCAAATGTACTTAAAAACTATCCGCTTGGGTTAATACTGAGTGCTGAACAACAGGATAAAGTATGGGTGGGGATACGTGAAGAAAGCGCTCATGTGAGTACTGACGAGGGAAATGCATTATTTGAAGGAGGAGAGGAAACGGCGTTTTTAAGATTGCGTAAAGAAAGTATTATAAAAAACTTTGAACAAGAACAAATGAGTAAGGCAATTATTGCATTTTTGGCTCAAAAAGAATTATTTTCTCCACAAAGTCTTACCGTTGACATCAAAGGCGAAAAACGCGGCATAAATGGTATCTATTTCATCGATGAAGCTAAGTTAAATCGACTCAGCTCAGATGAGTTCTTAGATATCAAGCAACGAGGCCTTTTAGCTCCAATTTACAGCCATTTGAACTCATTGCATCAAATTAATCGCCTAGCGAAAGAAGAAATCGAGTTGAGCGTTTAAGTAATTAGCAGGCATAGGTCATGACTTCAAGAAAAGATATAAAGAGTGTCGTCATTGTGGGTGGCGGAACTGCAGGTTGGATTTCTGCCTGTCATTTAGCTAAAAAGTTGAATGCTAGAACACCTAAAATACAAGTTATGTTAGTTGAGTCCCCGAACATTCCTACTATAGGCGTTGGTGAAGGGACAGTGCCTATGTTACGAGAAACATTAAAGTATTTTGGTATTCGAGAAGATGATTTTATTCATCGCTGTGATGTGACATTTAAACAGAGTGTTAAATTCATTGATTGGAATGAACCAAATTCAGGGGAGTACTATCACCATTTATTTGATTATCCCTACTTTAAAGATTTCACTTCAACTTGGCTCAATAAATCTCTTTCAGATAGAGGCCGCTACGCTGATCTTGTGTCAGTTCAAGGTCATTTAATTGATGCGGGGTTTGGCCCTAAAGCGATGACACAGCCTCAATATCGAGGGGCTATGCATTACGCGTATCATCTCGATGCTGCAAAGTTTACCAAGTTGTTGACCGAATTTGGTGTTGAACAGTTAGGCGTTAAACATCTGCTTGCAGAAGTTATTGATACAAAAATAGACGCTCAGGGAAATATCTTAGAGTTATATACTGATAACGCTGGTGTATTGACTGCGGACTTGTATGTTGATTGTACTGGATTTAGTGCTCAACTCATTGGCAGCGCATGTAACGTTCCCTTCGTTGATAAGAGTGACATTTTGTTTGTCGACTCAGCATTAGTTGTGCAGCTTCCTTATGAAGATAAATATACGCCTATCCCTTGTTTCACTAAATCAACAGCACAAGAGGCTGGCTGGATATGGGATATCGGTTTGTCTGAACGTCGTGGTGTTGGTTACGTGTATTCCAGTCAATATTCATCAATAGAGCAAGCTGAGAGTGTATTACGGGAATATCTAGGTAAAGCAGCTGAAGAAATCTCGTTTCGACACATACCTATGAAGGTGGGGTATAGAGAGAAATCTTGGCAAGGTAACTGTGTTGCGATTGGTTTGTCGAGTGGTTTTGTTGAACCTTTAGAAGCGACTGGTCTTCTTATGTTTGATGCGACAGCCAGAATGTTAGCTGAATGTTTTCCTGCTAATACTGACGTTATGCCACTTGTGGCTAATCGTTATAATCAGCGGGTATCGAATGCTTGGAATCGGGTGATTGACTTTATTAAACTTCACTATGTCACAGCCAAACGAATGGATACGCCTTTTTGGGTTGATAATAAAAATGAAATAAGTATTCCAGACTCATTAAAAGAACATCTAGAATTGTGGCGCTATCACATACCGACTGCCTATGACTTTACTTCTACGCTAGAATTTTTCAATTTAGAAAACTATTTATATGTACTCTATGGCTCAGACTTTGAGTCAACATTAAAGATGACATTAAATGATGAAGAGGAACGGCTTTTCTCGGAAATGACCGACAAACTAGACAAGCAGGTTACATTACTCAAATCGCAATTATTACCCCATAGGGAGTTAATTGAACGCATCAAGTTGTATGGCATCCAACTTAATTAATGGTTGAATTAAACGGCATGTAGAGCAAGATTGTTAATCTTGCTCTTTATTGTTTTAATTTTTTTTAATTTTTGCTAGAAATTCTTGATGTGATAAAGATTGCTCTTTGGCTCTAAACTGTTGTGTTTTTAAGTTGTCGAGTATTCTTGATATTTCAGTTTTGGGACAAGGTATATGGATTTCAGGAATATGCTGCATACCATAAAGTACGTAGCGATAATTCTCATCTGTAAAAACTGAACTATAGCCATTGGCAAGATCGACATACTCACAAACCTTGTCTTTCCATAGTGTCATTTTTTGTTCTAGAGCAGGGATGAATGCTGAGCTTTGTGCGGCTTTTTGCCAAAATTCATTATCATCTCTATCAGTTAAGCAGTAATGAAGTACGATAAACTGTCTAAGATCGGTATACAAGCCGTTCATTGCGGTATTATATGACGTCCTTATTGCTTGGGAGGGATTTGATGACGTTAAATGCGTCGCTAGCAATCTTGCCCCTAAGTTTATAAGATGCAAGCCTGTCGATTCTAAGGGTTCAATAAATCCACCTGCGAGCCCCATTGCAATACAATTTCCAACCCAAAATTCACGTCTACACCCTATCTTCATATCTAAGTGAACAGTTCTTATGATCTCTTGTTCATCGCCAAGATAAGCTTTTAATTCAGCCTCAGCTTGCTCCCTCGTTAGACTATTGCCATCGTAGACATAACCCGTTCCTTGACGATTAGTTAGGTCAATTTCCCAAGCCCAACCATGACTAAGCGCTGTTGCTGTCGTATAGGCTCTTGGTAGCTGGTGAGGCAGATATTCCCGCTGCATTGCAACGGCTTTATTGCAAGGTAATTCAGTTTCGAATGATTGCCAGTTATCATTCTTTAGGCTTTGAATTAAAAGCCCTTTAAAGCCTGTGCAGTCGATAAATATGTCGCTCTTGAATGAGCCTTGGTCAGTTACAACCTCAGTGATGTTGCCATCATTAACCAGAACGTCCGTTACATTTGCTTCAACATGCTCTACACCTGCTTGGGTGGCTTTGCGCTTTAAAAAGGCAGCCATGAGCGTCGCGTCTAAGTGGTAACCATAGGGGACAATACCTTGATATTGGTTCAAGTATTGCGTTTTAGGGCTTAAGTTATTTTGCATTAAGCTAAATGAAAGACTTGTTGCTTCAGCAAAGGGAGTGCTGTTTGATTCATTAATCTGATTATTTAAAATCCAAGCACTTGCATTATCAATTTTTCCAGATGGTTTTTGTTGCTCAAATGGATGGAAATATTCATGCATTTTACCATCGACTGGTTTCATCCAGTTACGAAATAATATGCCGGTCTTTAATGTTGCGTTAGTTTCTCTAAGTAGTTCATTTTCATCTAATCCCATAGCTGCAAAGAAGAATCGTAGACTATGAACGGTAGCTTCACCAACGCCAATAATACCAATTTCTTTACTTTCGATAAGTCTAATATCAATGATATTAGACGAATGGTTATATAACTTACTCAAGTAGAGAGCCGTCATCCAACCTGTGCTACCGCCACCGACAATAGTGATACTTTTTAGCGGAGAATTATTCATCTTAATGTTTCCTATTAACTCGCCAACATGACGCTACCCGTCAAAATTATCCAAATGGAGAAAAAGAGTTTTAACACTTTTACTGGCAGATATAGCGCTAATTTACGAGCGAGTAATCCTCCGATGACGGCACCTGGGCCTGCGAATAACACTAACTCAAAGAGGGCATGGCTATTTGTTGAAAAAATATGAATAGGGCTTGCCGACCAAACTGTAATTGCAGAGACAATGACGCCGGTGGCGACCGCCATTTTGGCGCATAGTCCCCGTAACATCAGATAAATGACGACTAATTCACCGACGCCTACCGATAACCAAGCTGTGATAATGCCGCCGAAATAGCCAATGAGAGCGAGCCAAAGAAAATCGACTGGCCTTATAGCGCGAGTTATTGGCGTGCTACTTTTGCTACTAATAACGATGGCGATACCGAGTACAATCGAGAAGATGCTGAAACTTGTGTGTAGCGAAGAGGGGGAGTTGAGCTGTAGTAATTGGCTACTCCAGAAACCTAAGACAGAAAAGAAGGCGGCAAGTAATGCTGCTTTCACAAAACCAGACCAGGCGGCATCTTCTCGGTGACGCTTTTTATAATGCAGTGACCATGAAATCGCGCCTGCTGTCATACCAAAGCATTGGATCATAAATGAAGTCGCAACACTTTGAGACTCACTAAAGTTGAGGCTCGAAAAAACGGGAATAAAGATGACTCCACCGCCAGCTCCCGTCGAATTGGCAAATATCGCTCCTGTAATACCCAGAAAAATAAAGCGGCCATATTCTTGGATAAGATCAAATGGCGAATGAAAATGGCTCGCCCAAAATAACCAAGCTCCACAAAGTAGCAATATCAAACTGAGGTTTCGGTAGTGCCGAGTTAAGCGCGGAGCAGATTGGGTATTACTGGGCACTAATGTGTTAAGGGGGCTCATCGATAGCTACCGTGATCTTTGTCATGTTATCGCCATGTTACCAATGAAAGACAACGTTGTCACATAAGCTTGAATAAATAAATTAAACATTTTAAGTGATTGAATAATAATGGTTAAATATGTCTATTCATAAAAAAAAACAATAATTGTCAAAAAAATGTAGAAATCCTGTTCTTTCTTGTGTACTTTAATAATGACAACGCTGTCATCTGCTTGTGTGATACGTTGTTTGTAAGGTCTGCATGAGAGGATGAGGTCTCCTTTTCATGTGTTTGGCAGGAGTATTGCTGTCGGGCGGCGATACGTTTGTCTTTGATATTTTGATAGTCTCTCCCCAGAAACTAGCGTGGGCTGGGTACTGTAAGCAGTGCCCAGCCATTTTTTTAGGGTGTTTTTACAATATGATTTAAATGCCTACCTCAGCATTTGAACGTTAGCGGCATAGATCAATAAAACTCTCTGGTAAAAACCAGATAATAAAAAGAGGCTGCAATTTATGGCGATTCATTTAACGGCTGCGATGCGCGTCATTGCAACGGGCATGATGAGTGTCATTCGTTATGTTTTTACACTAACGACCACACTTATCATCACTAAACGAGCAGCTTGCTGGTCACTGCTTATCATGGCTCTGACGGGGCTTTCAGCCTCATCCTTCGCTGTGTTTGCAGCCGATATTGCCTCAAGTCATTTCGCTGCAAACTCAAACTCAAACTCAAACTCAAACTCTAAATCTGACTCTGACGCCATTAAGTCTGATGCTTCTAACACTCGGCAACCGATTTCAAAAACAATCGTCACCACCATACCGCAGACTTGGCAGTTAAATTTACTTAAGGAAGCACTGCGCCGTTCGGATAGCGGCTATCAAGTGCAGCAAATGTCGACTCAAATGAATCAAAAGCGCAAGGTCGAAGAAGCACTCGCTGGGACAGTCGATGTGTTTTGGAGCATGACCTCAAAAGAACTAGAAGAAACTGTGCTTCCCGTGCGCATTCCATTGTTTAAAGGATTACTCGGTAATCGACTGCTGATTATCCGCAAAGCGGATGAAACGCGATTCGCCAATGTGAAAACCATGGCGGATTTTAGGCAGTTAAAGGCGGGGCAAAATCGTTATTGGCCCGATGCCACGATTCTAGAGGCCAATGGATTACCCGTCGTTACGAGTTATCAGTACACCAATCTATACCCCATGTTGGAAGGTGGGCGTTTTGATTATCTTGCCCTCGGCGCCCAGGAAATTGGTGAAGAACTCGCAAACCACCCCGATCCCGCACTTAAGGTCGATAGCCATATTCTGCTGCAATATCGCTCGCCAGCTTATTTCTTTGTGTCCCCTAAGCGCCCCGAACTTGCGGCGGCCATTTTAGCCGGGCTTGAAAGTATGGTCAGTGACGGCTCCTTTGATGAGATGTTCAATCGCGAGCTCAAAATTGAGCAACTGTACCGCGAGGCAAAGTTTGAACAAAGGGTCATTATCCGCCTCGATACGCCTGATTTAAGCCCGTTAACGCCAATAGATCGCAAAGAATTATGGTTAGATCTCTTTAGTATGCAAGGTGCAAAATAATGAAAACATTAGCCTTAAAAGTACAGATTGGGTTAGCAGCAGCGATTTTTATGATAGTCAGCGTTTTGTTCGGTGCATCTTACTGGTTGGCGAGCGATAAATTGGCCGCCAGTGAAACTGAGTTTGAAGACAATACCGTCGCCAATTTGCAAGTCACTATGGCGCAGCCCATCTTCACCTACGATTATGAACAAATCCAAGCCGTGTTGTCTGTGATGCTTAAATCTGCGCAGATTTATCATATCGTCGTGAGCGACCATCGCGGTAAAGTGTTAGCCGAAAGTCAACAGGCTCAAACTGTGGCCGATGAGTATTTGGTAAAACGTGAAATTCACTTTGCTGACCAAGGTAATCCGACGGGCCAATTGGCCATCCAGTTTTCTATGTTGCCCATTCGCGCTCAGTTGTCAGATTTACTCTTAGGTTATTTCTTGCAGGCGCTGTTAATTCTCGGTGGCAGTTTAATTGTTATCTTTATCATTCTTAAACGTTTAGTGATTAATCCACTGGAGAATGTTGTCCGCGCCATGGAAGAAATTGCCAGCGGCGACGGTGATTTATGCCACAGATTACCAGTTGAGAGTCAGGATGAGATTGGTCAGCTTGCCAAGGCATTTAATGGTTTTGTAGAGCAAATTCACGCCACGATTTCCAGAGTGCACGAAACTTCAGGGCAATTACTGGGCGATGCCAAAGCGCTTGGCTCATTGTCGCAAACCAATAATGATCGCGTGCAAACCCAACTAAAAGAAACCGAGGCCGCAGTGACGGCGGTTACTCAACTGAGCGCCAGTGCTAACGAAGTCGCCATTAATGCCAAGCGCACCGCGGACGCGGCGACTCAGGCCGATAAAGCGGTCGATGACAGTCAGCGGCAGTTTGATTCGGGATTAGACATCACTCGTAAACTGGCATCTGAATTAGCCCGCTCGGCATTGTCCGTTTCACAACTACAGCAAGAAACCCAAAAGATTGATGAAGTGGTCGTGGTGATCAACAGCATTGCCGAACAAACCAACTTACTGGCGCTTAATGCTGCGATTGAAGCGGCAAGGGCGGGTGAACAAGGGCGTGGTTTTGCTGTGGTGGCCGATGAAGTGCGCACCTTGGCGAGCCGAACTCAACAGGCCACAGGTGAAATACAGAAAATGATCCAGCAGGTTCAGAGCCGCGTGGCAGAAACTGTCACTGTGATGCAAGCGAGCCAAGCCCTTTCAACTCAAGGCGTGAACCGCTCGGAAGAAATTAAGTTAGTACTCACTAAAGTGACTGATTTAGTCTCAAATATCAGTAATATGAACATCGAAGTTTCCCATGCGGCACAGGAGCAAACCTGCGTCACCGAAGCGATTTCTCGTACGTTAAATGATCTTGCCAATGTCTCAGGTTCAGCCTCCCTCGATAGCGAGCACTTAGCGCACTCGAGCGAGCGACTGTTTCACCAAGGGGAAAGACTGCGGACGTTAGTAACTTCCTTCAGATTGTAGCCATTTCTGGAGCTAGATAAGGATAATCATGAAAAAAACACTCTCAGCAAGCGCCATTTTACTGGCTTTAGGATTAACGGCCTGTTCCGAGGCGCCTGTGACGCCTTCCACAGCGTCAGCCAGTAAGGCTGTGGCTCAAACACAGCAAGCTCAGGACGCATTAACTCAAGCTCAGTTACAACAACTCGGGGATTCGTTAGTCGTAACTTACCGTGTTGTAACCAATGTGCCAGACGATAAGTGCCTAAAAGATAAAGCCGATGGTCGCTGTTTTGTCGCTCAAATTGATTTCGTGCCCGGTATGGATTTAGCCAGCCAGAATTGGGAAATTTATTTAAGCCAAATGCGCCCAGTGCAATCGGTTGAAAGCGGTGAATTGACGATAACGCACGTTAAAGGTGATTTACATCGTATTACGCCAACGGCCGCTTTTAAGGGATTTATTAAGGGTGAGAAAAAGCAACTGACGTTCCGTGGTGAGCCGTGGCAATTGGCTGAAACCGACGCTATGCCAAACTATTACCTCGCAGCAAACGGATTAGAACCCGTCATTATCGCCAGCACTCAAGTGGGTAAAGATGCCGAAACGGGTTTAGAGACGCGTCCGTATGTTGAAGGGTTTACGAATTTTAAAACCCAATATCAACGCACTGAAACGGATAAACTCGCGCCAGCCGATGCCGCGCAATTATTTAAAGACAATCAAATCGTGAGTGAAGATGCCGCCTTGGCTGTGGATACCATTATCCCAACGCCACAAAAGGTGAAGATCCATTCAACTGATACACCAGTATCTCTTGCTGGTGGTATTAAGCTCGAATATCAGCAAGATAACCCAGAGCAAAAGAGTCAAGTTGCGGCGGCGGTGGCACGTTTAGCTCGGCTGGGTGTGGCTGAATCTGCGAGTGGCATGACGGTGAAATTTGCCAGCCATAAAGGGGGTGAGGGCAGTTATCGCTTAGATATTCAGCCAACTGAAATTGTGATCGCTGCCAATGATGCGGCGGGCTTCTCTTACGGTTTGTCATCATTAGCAAGCCTTGTGGATGTGAATTCGCTGAAAGTGAATGCCATGACCATTGAAGACAGCCCACGTTATCCGTTCCGTGGTATGCACATTGATGTGGCACGTAATTTCCACAGCAAACAATTGTTGCTGGATTTGCTCGACCAAATGGCGGCTTATAAGCTCAATAAACTGCATTTACACATGGCTGACGATGAAGGTTGGCGTTTAGAAATCGATGGTCTGCCTGAATTAACCGACATAGGCAGTAAACGTTGCCATGATTTAGATGAAAATACCTGCTTATTACCGCAGTTAGGCAGTGGACCGTTTGGCGATACAAGCGTCAATGGCTATTACACCAAACAAGACTATATCGACATAGTGAAATATGCCGAGGCGCGTCAAATTCAGGTGATCCCGTCGATGGATATGCCGGGTCATAGCCGCGCCGCGATTAAAGCGATGGATGCGCGTTTTCGTCGATTACAGGCTGAAGACGTAGAGCTGCAAAATACGGGCAAAGTGCAGGTTGTCCCTGTGCAGGAAGCGGCAAATCAAGCTAGCACAGCGGTAAAAGCGTTAGATGCGGGCGCTCGTCAATTGCAAGCTGAAGGGCAAACCACTGCAGCTGAGCAATATTTGTTATCCGATGCAAACGACAAAACGGTTTATTCTTCAGTGCAATATTACGACGACAATACGCTTAACGTGTGCATGGAATCGACCTATCAGTTTGTCGATAAGGTGATTGATGAAATAGCCAAGTTACACCAAGCCGCGGGTCAACCATTGACACGTTACCACATTGGTGCCGATGAAACGGCGGGAGCTTGGAAACAATCACCACAGTGTTTAGCATTTGTTGCCAATAACGATAAAGGCGTTAAGTCGATAGATGACTTAGGCGCTTATTTTATTGAACGAATTTCGACTATGTTAGCGGCCAAAGGTATTGAAGCTGCGGGGTGGAGCGATGGCATGAGCCATGTTCGCCCTGAGAATATGCCCGCTAAAGTGCAGTCTAATATTTGGGATGTGATTGCCCATAAAGGCTATGAGCGCGCCAATCAGCAGGCGAATCTTGGTTGGAAAACCGTGCTCTCTAATCCTGAGGTGTTGTACTTTGACTTCCCCTATGAGGCCGATCCTAAGGAGCATGGCTATTACTGGGCGAGTCGCGCGACCAACAGCCATAAAGTCTTTAGCTTTATGCCAGATAACTTGGCCGCCAATGCCGAGCAGTGGACCGATATTCAAAATCAGCCGTTCGAAGCGGACGACAGAATAAAACTTGATGAGGCGGGTAACAAAGTCTCGGGCCCAAGGGAGAAAGGCAAACCTTTTACTGGCTTGCAAGGGCAGGTCTGGAGTGAGTCGATTCGCAGTGACGATACGATTGAATACATGGTGTTCCCGCGTTTATTGATGTTGGCTGAGCGTGCTTGGCATCAAGCTGCATGGGAAGTTCCTTATCAATATCAAGGCGCTGTATATAATCAAAGCTCGGGCGCTTTTACCTTAGCCATGCGTAATGCACAGGCAAAGGATTGGCAACAACTTGCGAATACCTTAGGTCATAAAGAGTTTATTAAGCTAGATAAAGCGGGGATTGATTATCGCGTACCGACGGTCGGCGCCGAGATCCGTGACGGTAAATTGTTTGCCAATATCGCCTATCCCGGACTCAAACTGGAATACCGAAGCCTAAATGGCCAATGGCAAGCTTATCAAGCGGGACAGGCGGTCACTGCACCGATAGAGGTCCGTGCCATAGCTGCCGATGGTATTCGTAAAGGCCGAAGTTTAATCGTTAACTAAATCGATTTTTATATCTGGCTGTATTTTAAAGATAAAATACAGCCTTTTTGTTTTTCTGTGTCAGTGATTGCCTAAATTTGATTTTAGATCATAAATCACTTAAAAAAGTAAATGACAACGCTGTCATTTTTGCTGTAACATTGAGTTAACTAAAGTTGAGCGCTGTATTAACGGCAAATAATAAGCAACGGTAGCGCTGCATTGATAGGTGAAGAGGGGTGTCATGGGGTTAGTCCAGACAAAAGATCAACAACTGTTTATAGGTGTAGATGGCGGCGGCAGTAAATGTCGAGCCACCATCTACTGCGCAGACGGTACCGTTTTAGGGACAGGTGTTGCAGGACGTGCAAATCCACTGCATGGTCTCACACAAACATTTGAATCCATTGAAGCATCGACTCGCCTGGCGTTGTTGGATGCGGGCATGAACGAGAGCGATAGTCACTTGCTGGTGGCGGGTCTTGGTCTTGCTGGCGTAAATGTCCCTCGGTTATATCAAGACGTTATCAACTGGCAGCATCCTTTTGCGGCCATGTATGTCACCACAGATCTGCATACGGCTTGTATTGGTGCCCACCGCGGTGCCGATGGCGCTGTGATCATCACGGGCACAGGTTCTTGCGGTTATGCCCATGTTGGTGATACCAGCTTGAGTATTGGCGGTTATGGTTTTGCATTAGGTGATAAGGGCAGCGGTGCTTGGCTGGGATTAAAAGCCGCCGAACACGTGTTGTTAGCACTCGATGGCTTTGCCGTACCAACCCGATTAACCGATATGCTGCTGAGCTACTTTAACGTCACCGATGCGCTCGGTATTGTCGAAAATCTAGCCGGTAAATCATCAAGTTGCTATGCCGCATTAGCCAGAAGTGTGCTTGATTGCGCCAATGAAGGTGACGCAGTCGCGACGGCCATAGTGCAAGAGGGCGCGGATTATATTAGCGACATGGCGCGTAAGTTATTTAGCCTAAATCCGGTGCGTTTTTCGATGATCGGTGGCCTTGCAGAGCCTTTACAAGCCTGGCTCGGTGCCGATGTAGTTGCCAAAATTTCAGAAACCTTAGCACCACCCGAACTTGGTGCTATGTATTTCGCCCAGCAAGAATTTAATAAGTCGTTGTCAGTGCAAATAGGCACTGAAGCCAAATCCTGTATTTGAACCTGAAGGTAAAAGACATGACAAACACTATTATGGAGCAAGAAGCTCGCACCGCACCGCAAAAAATCGCTGGCCAGTTAGACGCTAACGCTGAAATCATGCAGCAGTTAGGTGAAAAGCTGCGCGCCTTCGATCCCCGTTTTGTAATGATCGTTGGTCGTGGTTCATCGGATCATGCGGGTGTTTTTGCTAAGTACTTATTTGAAATCGAAGCGGGCGTACCGACGTTTGCCGCCGCCCCTTCTGTGGCGAGTGTGTATGGTAAGACCTTGAAACTCGAAGGCGCATTAGTGATTGTGATTTCACAATCTGGCCGTAGCCCTGATATTTTGGCGCAGGCGCGTATGGCAAAAAATGCCGGCGCTTTTTGTGTTGCCTTAGTCAATGATGAAACCGCACCGATTAAAGATATCGTTGATGTTGTTGTACCTTTACGTGCCGGTGAAGAAAAAGCGGTTGCCGCGACTAAGAGTTACCTCGCGACCTTGTCGGCGATTTTACAACTTGCCGCCGCTTGGACTCAAAGCGAATCGCTCGCTAGCGCCGTCACTTCTTTACCCCAAGCGCTGCAAACGGCGGTGGACGCTGAGCCACAACTCACGCCAGAATCTGTTGCCGACGTGAAGAACTTAGTCGTACTTGGCCGTGGTTTAGGTTATGCGGTATCCAAGGAAATCGCGCTTAAGTTAAAAGAAGTGTGTTCAATCCATGCCGAAGCATTCAGTAGCGCTGAGTTCCTCCACGGTCCTGTGACTTTAGTTGAGAAAAAACTCACTATCGTTGATGTGTGTATTGGCGATGAATCCTACGCTAGCCACATAGAACAGATTGAAAACGTGAGCCAACGCGGCGCCGATTTAGTGCATCTGAATCAAACCTCGACCGATATTCACCCACGTGTGGCGCCGTTAGCATTATTACAACGTTTCTATATCGACGTGGCTGCGGTTGCGATTGCCCGCGGTATTGATCCCGATCAACCTGCTGGCCTTAAAAAAGTGACCCAAACGCTCTAAGCCGCCGAAATTAAAGACTTAAGTCACTCGTGTTATTTATTGAAAGAGGTTTGTGATGAAAATCACCTTGATCGCCGAGCGTATTTTCGATGGTGAGTATTTCCATCAAGATGTGCCAGTTACTGTTGAAGACGGGCACATTCTGGCGTTTGATACGGTTGTTGGCGCGAAGGAAATCCGCCAAGCCGGAACGCTGGTGCCAGGTTTTATCGATGTACAAGTGAACGGTGGCGGCGGGGCGTTATTCAATGCCGATCCGAGTGTTAATTGCATTGAAACTATCGGCCGTGCCCATGCGCGTTTTGGCACGACCGGATTTTTACCTACGCTTATCACCGACGATGTCAGTGTGATGGCAAATGCAGCCGATGCAGTGGCTGAGGCTTTAGTCAAAGGTAGCGCAGGCGTTTTAGGGGTGCATTTTGAAGGGCCGCATTTATCTGTGCCTAAAAAAGGTGTACATCCACAGGGTTTTATTCGCGAAATCACAGAGGCTGAACTCGCGGTATTTTGTCGTCAAGATCTGGGGATTAAAGTTGTCACGCTTGCGCCAGAGAATGTGTCGCCGGAGGTGATCCGCACGCTTGTCGCTTCGGGCGTGAAGGTGTGTTTGGGCCATTCTAATGCCGACTACGACACTGTAGTTGCAGCATTAGCGGCAGGCGCGACGGGCTTTACCCATCTTTATAATGCGATGTCACCACTGGGCTCCCGTGAGCCGGGCATGGTTGGTGCGGCGATTGAGAGTGAAACCGCGTGGTGTGGTTTGATTGTCGATGGTCACCATGTGCACCCAGCGGCGGCAAAGGTTGCACTAAGGGCAAAAGTGAGGGGCAAGATGATGTTAGTCACCGATGCTATGCCACCTGTCGGTATGGACGATGAGACGAGCTTCGAGCTCTTTGGTACTCGAGTGCTGCGAGTCGGTGACAGATTAAATGCTGTGACCGGTGAGCTGGCGGGCTGTGTGCTCGATATGGCGACTGCGGTCAATAATACTGTGAACTTGTTGGGTTTACCTTTGGCGGAAGCCTTGAGAATGGCGGCGTTATATCCCGCACAGTTCCTCGGGATTGACCATAAAGCTGGCCGTTTAGCACTGGGGCATAGGGCTGATTTTGTCTTGCTCGATGCGCACAACAAAGTGCAGGCAAACTACATTGCTGGAAATGCCGTTTATGTTCGCCCTTAGTGTGCGTTGAGTGAGCAAAGCGTTAACCTTGGCCCTTGTCGTATTTTGATGACAGGGGCTAAGTTTTTTTATTGTACAGTATTAGTTTTGCTCAACTTTTATAAAAGCTTTTAATAACAATAATAAAGGATGATGGCATGGGGACGACACAGACAAACGCAATTGCGCCTGTAAAGGTGAATAAACCTAGGTTGATGTCGCTGGATGCACTGCGCGGCTTCGATATGTTTTGGATTTTGGGCGGTGAGGCCCTGTTTGGTGGCTTGCTTATTTTAACGGGCTGGGCAGGTTGGCAATGGGGCGATGAGCAAATGCATCATAGCCAATGGCATGGCTTTCGGTTTTACGATTTAATCTTCCCGCTGTTTATTTTCCTCTCAGGTGTGGCCTTAGGTTTATCTCCCAAACGTTTAGATAAATTACCCCTGAGTGAGCGGTTACCTGTGTATCTGCATGGGATTAAACGACTCTTCTTATTGCTGCTACTGGGCATTTTATACAATCACGGTTGGGGTACGGGCGCGCCTGCCGATCCTGAAAAAATTCGCTATGCCAGTGTGTTAGGCCGTATCGCCTTTGCATGGTTTTTTGCCGCATTATTGGTGTGGCACACGAGTCTACGAACCCAAATTATCGTCGCCTTGGGCATTTTGCTCGGTTATGGCGCAATGCAACTTTGGTTGCCTTTCCCTGGTGGACAGGCCGGCGTGCTCTCGCCAACGGAATCCATCAATGCCTATGTCGATTCGATTTTATTACCCGGCGTGAGCTATCAGGGACGCACGCCCGATCCAGAGGGGTTACTGTCGACTATTCCCGCCATAGTCAATGCGTTAGCGGGTGTGTTTGTCGGCCACTTTATTGTTAAATCCCATCCTAAAGGTGAGTGGGCTAAAGTGGGATTGCTCGCCGCTGCGGGTGGCATTTTGTTAGCCTTCGGTTGGCTGTTAGATCTTGTTATTCCGGTCAATAAAGAGCTGTGGACCAGTTCATTTGTGCTGGTGACGTCGGGCTGGAGCATGATACTGCTGGCGGTATTCTATGCCTTAGTCGATGTGCTTAAGTGGCAAAAATCCGCATTTTTCTTCGTGGTGATAGGCACGAACGCCATCATCATTTATTTAGCGTCGAGCTTAGTGGATTGGAAATATATCGCCCAAAGCGTATTTGGCGGCTTAGTGCAGGCCTTGCCTGAAAGCGCTCAAGCGTTAGCTGCGGTTGTCAGCTTGCTTGCGGTGCAGTGGCTGGTTTTATATTGGATGTATCGCCGCAATATTTTTGTCAGGATTTAGTCAGTTCGCTTAATCGCTTGAGATAAGCCGCACACACTCAGTGTTTGCGGCTTTTTTTACATTATTTTCTGGATGTGAGTCATCACTTACTTATAACTTATCAGTTAGCCAATCGAGGATTACGAGGGAATATTCGCGAGAATTTATTAAATGACAGCGTTGTCTTTTTGTGTTATTTGTTTTAACATCACTGAAACAATGGTGCGTTTGGATGGTAACATTAGCCATTGCGGACGAGTCGCGATACGGATATTCGGGAACTTAGGCATTAATGTAAACCCCGTTATCACCTCAATAATTAATTACTATAAGAAGCAGGTTTATGGAAATGACACTCGATAAAAGCCAGCAAAAAAGCAGCTTTCTCCCCATGGCCATAGTGGCCGCTCTCTTTTTCATCCTCGGATTCGCCACTTGGTTGAATGGTTCTTTGATGCCGTATTTGAAACAAATATTGCAACTCAATCCCTTTCAAGCGTCGTTGATCCTGTTTTCTTTTTATATCGCAGTGACCTTTACTGCCTTGCCATCCGCTTGGCTTATTCGCAAAGTCGGTTATAAGAATGGTATGGCGATTGGCATGGGTGTGATGATGTTGGCGGGTTTACTGTTTATCCCCGCCGCGGAAACCCAAATATTTGCCTTATTCCTTTTCGCTCAATTAGTGATGGGTGCAGGCCAAACCCTATTACAAACTGCGGTTAACCCCTATGTGGTACGTTTAGGCCCTGAAGAGTCTGCGGCCGCCCGTGTGAGCGTGATGGGGATTTTAAATAAAGGTGCGGGCGTGATTGCGCCTTTAGTATTCTCGGCACTGATTTTAGACAGTTTTAAAGACCGTATTGGCACTGAGCTGACTCAAGTGCAAATTGATGAAATGGCCGACGGTTTAGTATTGCCCTATTTAGGCATGGCCATTTTTATCGGTATTTTGGCATTGGCGGTGAAGAAGTCGCCCTTGCCAGAATTGTTGAATGAAGATGAGACTGATGAAAATACCGATAAAGACCAGCTTAAGGCGGCGTTATCTCACCCTAACTTAGCCTTTGGTGTATTGGCACTGTTTCTTTATGTGGCTGTCGAGGTTATTGCTGGTGATACCATTGGTACATTTGCTTTATCTTTAGGCATAGAGTCCTACGGTGTTATGACCTCCTATACTATGGTGTGTATGGTGCTGGGTTATTCTTTAGGTATCCTATTAATCCCGCGCTTTATTTCACAGCCTAAGGCCTTGATGGTGTCGGCCATTTTAGGTTTGCTACTGACATGCGGTATTTTGTTTGGCGACAATAACTCCTACGCTATCGCGAATGTTGTGTTAGTGCCTTTTGGTGGCGTTGCGTTGCCAGACACCCTGTTGATGATTGCCTTCCTTGGTTTAGCCAATGCAATTGTTTGGCCTGCAGTATGGCCGTTAGCCTTGTCTGGTATGGGTAAATTGACCAGTACAGGTTCTGCGCTGCTTATCATGGGGATTGCAGGTGGCGCCTTCGGTCCTGTGTCTTGGGGCTTAATGAGTTCGGCGACTGATATGGGTATGCAGGGCGGTTATATGGTGATGTTGCCCTGTTATCTGTTCATTCTGTTCTACGCGGTGAAAGGTCATAAGATGCGTAGTTGGTAGACAAGTCTGTTTGAATTGCTAAAAAGAAGCCCTCGATGATGAGGGCTTTTTTGTGTCTTAGTTTATCTAAGCGGTTCTTGTGAACTTTATACTAAGGCCAAATTAGAACGCGTAACTTACGCTAGCAAGCACGGTATCTGAGGTTTTGAATGCGCCATCAGAGACCTTTTGGTCGCCGCTAAGATCTGTACCTAACCAAGCGAGAGAAAGCCCAAAGCCTGACAGTTCAGTCGATACGCCAACAGAGTAATCTGAGTAGCTATCAAAGCCTTCACCGTCATCCAATGCATCACCAACGTTATAGCCGTAGTGCAGATCGAGACTCCAGTTCTCAACAAATTCATAGGAATAGTTAAGCTCAGCATAGTGATAGTCTAAATCACTTCCGCCGTAGTCATTGGTGTACCAGTAAGCGGCGCGAAAGCCTTTATAATCCATGCCAGCTGTAACTTCAAAATAGCCTATGTCACTCTCGCCTGAGTAGTTATAACGGTTAAGGGTAATGTCGTAGGTCAGATCTTCGTTGATCTCACCGCCATAGGCGACATAGAAATCGTATTCGATTGCAGGGCCGTTATAACCTGGCTCATCAAAATCCACGTTACTTGCCCAAGCACCGACAGAGAAACCCGAGTCGAAGCTCCAATCGATACCACCTTGCAGGGCAGGATCGCCAGCGGTTTGTGAAACGCCGCGGAAACGATAGTCGTTAGTGAGACTAATTTCCCCTGTTACTTCAGCGGCGGCCATGCCGGAGAATAGGGTCGTGGTTAGCGCGAGTCCGACAAGCTGTACCAGCCGTTTTTTATTCAGATTGTTATACACGGTATTTCTCCCATTTTCTTTGTTGACTCGGACGTGTTACTGGCGGCCATGCTCATTCAATTGCGCCAGTGCATCCGTTGGTTTGCCAAACAACAGCCTAGGAAAACCCGTTGCTGTGACCTCATGGCGAGTTATTGCTAAGATAACTTAGCTTTTTTGAGGCTAACATCAGCCTCGTTGATCTCACTTTTGTTCGAAAATGACGTAAACCTTGCGGCAGGGTTCCACAACTTCCCAAGTGCCTTGAAAACCCGCGGGTATAATAAACCTGTCACCCACAGTGAACGTCTGCGATTGACCTTGAAGATCAGTGATAACACTTATCCCTTCGAGGATTTCGCAGTACTCGTATTCAGTGTAGTTTATTTTCCAAGCGCCTGATTCACTTTGCCAAATTCCACTGTGAAATTGATCACAAGGACTAGAATAATGATTCTCTAGCCCTTGAGTTGGATTGCCTGCTAACAACTTTTCCGTCGGTAACTGATAGGTCTCGACAGGTGTTTGCGCCGTAGCAAAGCGAATAATGGCGTTGATGCTCACAGTCATTTGCGATTTCCTTGTTGAGCTGACATTCGGCTATTTCATCGTAGGCATTACAAACTCGGCTTGAGTCTGTTTACCCACGGGCCAGCGGGCAGTAATTGCCTTACGCTTGGTATAAAAACGCACGCCATCTGGTCCATGCATATGCAGCGGCCCAAACAGTGATCGCTTCCAACCTCCAAAACTGTGGAACGCCATTGGTACTGGGATCGGCACGTTCACTCCAACCATACCGACTTGCACGTGGTGACAGAAATGCCTTGCCGCTTCACCACTTTGGGTGAAAATCGCCGTGCCATTGCCAAATTCGTGTTGGTTAATCAGCTCAAGCGCCGTTGGGTAATCTTTCACGCGCACAATCGCCAGCACTGGCCCAAAGATTTCTTCGCGGTAGATGCTCATTTCAGGCGTGACGTGGTCGAACAAACAGGCGCCAAGGAAATAGCCCTGTGGATTTTCTTCAACACTCAGTTTACGGCCATCGACCAGCAGCGCTGCACCTTCTTGCACACCGGCTTCAACATATTGGGTGACCTTGGCAAGGTGCTGTTTGGAGATCAGCGGACCCATTTCCATCTCTGGCGTTAGGCCGTTGCCGACTTTTAAGCTTTGGATTTGCGGTAGCAGTTTTTCCACTAACGCATCGCCCACATCGCCTACCGCGAGTACGACAGAAATCGCCATACAACGCTCACCAGCACTGCCGTAGGCTGCGCCCATTAAGGCGCTAACGGCTTGATCTAAATCCGCATCTGGCATGAGTAACATATGGTTTTTCGCGCCGCCTAAGGCTTGTACGCGTTTGCCATGTTTAGAGGCTGTGCTGTAGATGTATTCGGCAATCGGCGTTGAGCCTACAAAGCTCACCGCTTGCACATCTTTATGGGTGAGTAAGGTATCGACGGCTTCTTTGTCGCCGTTAATAACGTTAAACACGCCATCGGGAAGACCCGCTTCTTTAAGCAGTTCAGCAATACGCATCACCGAGCTTGGGTCTTTTTCCGAGGGTTTCATAATAAAGGTGTTACCGCAGGCAATCGCGATTGGGAACATCCACATGGGAACCATCACGGGGAAGTTAAAGGGCGCTATGCCTGCGACAACACCTAAAGCTTGATTAACTGACCAAGAATCGACGCCGCCACCGACTTGCTGGGTGTGTTCACCTTTAAGCAAGTGCGGAATACCACAGGCAAATTCGACCACTTCGAGACCACGGATCAACTCGCCCTTAGCATCGTCGATCACTTTGCCGTGCTCGCGGGTGATAAGCTGCGCCATTTCATCTAGGTTCTGCTCAACTAAGGCTTTGAATTTAAATAACACTCGAGCGCGGTTGAGCGGTGTCACCTGTGACCATGTTTCAAAGGCGGTTTTAGCGATTGCGATGGCTTCACCCACTTCAGTTTCGCTTGCGAGTGAGACCTGTCCACGTAGTTCACCCGTGGCGGGTTCAAAAATATCTTGGGTTCTGGTACTGGCAGGAGTGTGCTGACCATTAACAAAGTGAGTGATCTTGAGCATAGTTAACCTTTGATGTTCCCCGCCGCAGCGGGGTGTTAAATGTGAGAGTGGAACGAACAGCTGGCGCTATTATCCAACGGCGTTAATGGCATCGCTTAGGCTATTAACCATTTGGTCAATTTCGCGTTTATCGACAATCAGTGGTGGTGACATGGCAATAATGTCGCCCGTGGCTCGCACTAAAGTGCCGTGGCGGAAGCAGTGTTCAAACACGCCGTAACCCCGTTTACCCGCGCCTTGAGCGTTAGGGGAGAATTGAATCCCAGCAACTAGCCCTGTGTTGCGAATATCAATCACATTCGGCAACCCTTTGAGGTTGTGCACGGCGTCTTCAAAGTAGCGCTCAAGCTCAAAACTGCGTTCGAATAATTGCTCATTCTCATAAATCGATAGGGTGGCAAGCGCCGCCGCTGCAGCCACTGGATGACCGGAATAGGTGTAGCCGTGGAAGAACTCAATCAGTTCATTAGGGCCTTGCATGCAAGTGTCGTGGATAAAATCTTGCACGAACACTGCGCCCATAGGAATCGCACCGTTATTGATGGCTTTAGCCGTGGTGATAATGTCTGGAATAACACCCCAACGCTGACTCGCGAAGGCGGCGCCAACGCGGCCAAAAGCGGTAATGACTTCATCAAAAATCAGTAGGATGCCATGCTTTTTAGTGATTTCACGCAGACGTTTTAAGTAACCTTGTGGCGGCAATATTACCCCAGCTGAACCCGACATTGGTTCAACGATTACGGCGGCAATATTTTCGGCGCCATGCAGGGTAACAAGCTGTTCTAATATCTCGGCTTTTTCAGCGCCAAAGTGTGAGAGTCCACGGGTAAATGCCGCATTTTGGATATCTAAGGTATGAGGTAAGTGATCGACGCCCTGCAGTAATTGGCCGCTAAATGCTTTGCGGTTATTGCTTAACCCACCCACAGAGATGCCGCCAAAGCCGACACCGTGGTAACCCATTTCGCGCCCGATAAAGCGAGTGCGTGAGGCTTGACCGTTGGCTCTGTGATAGCAAAGTGCCATCTTAAGTGCAGTATCGACGGACTCAGAACCTGAGTTAGTAAAGAAGACTTTGTTTAATCCTTCAGGACTGAGCTCGATTAAGCGCTCGGCAAGTTCAAAGGCGATAGGGTGACCCATTTGGAAGGAGGGCGCGTAGTCCATCTCTTTAATTTGTTTGCTGACCGCTTCGCTGATTTCTTTGCGACCATGGCCTGCGTTACAACACCATAAACCGGCGGTAGCATCTAATACCTTATTGCCATCAATATCCGTGTAATACATGCCTTCCGCTTTGGTGAGTAACCGCGGGTTGGTTTTGAATTGGCGGTTGGCGGTAAAAGGCATCCAGAAATGTTCAAGTGAGGGATGCTCAGTTGAAGATTGATGTGAAGCATCACTTGAGGAATTGAGCGGCAAATCGGCCATAGTGTCTACCTTGTCCTGTATTTTCAGGTCTTGTTTTAGGGTGGCTAATATTTGCTATGCTATGTTAGAAATAATGAACATGGAAGAGCTGTGTGCAGTTATTTGTGGCAAAAAAGCTATTTTTGTAAAAAATATTGAATTTTATTGCTCAAACAGCGTAATCTGAAGCTCGGATTACGACTGTGATGATGTGTCGCATTTGCGCTAATGTCGTCACAGACCACTATTTCTTGTCGATGAACGATAAACCACACCTATGCGAACTATTAAGAGGTCATCATGAGCACACCGAAGAAACGCAGCGAATGGGAAAGTCTTGCTGCCAGCCTGTCTATTAATGGGAAGGCGTTTATCAATGGCGAATACCAAGATGCCGTTTCGGGTAACACCTTTGATTGTATTAGCCCTATCGATGGCCGCTTGCTGGTAAAAGTGGCGAGTTGCGATCTTGCGGACGCCAATCTTGCGGTTGCCAATGGCCGCAGCGTATTTGAGTCTGGTGTTTGGTCACAGCAGTCTCCGGTAAAGCGCAAACAAGTGATGATACGTTTCGCCGAATTACTCGAAGAAAATGCCAATGAACTCGCATTGTTAGAAACCCTCGACATGGGTAAACCGATCCGTTTCTCCAAAGCAGTGGATGTGGCGGGCGCCGCCCGTGCGATTCGCTGGTCTGGCGAGGCGATTGATAAAATTTACGATGAACTCGCACCAACCGCTCACAATGAAATTGGCATGATAACCCGTGAACCTGTCGGTGTTGTCGCTGCGATTGTGCCGTGGAACTTCCCTATGCTGATGGCGTGTTGGAAGCTCGGGCCTGCACTTGCTACAGGTAACAGTGTGGTATTAAAACCCTCTGAAAAATCTCCCTTAACGGCAATCCGCATGGCGCAACTCGCCATTGAAGCCGGGATCCCACAAGGCGTACTCAACGTGTTGCCAGGATTTGGTCATACCGTAGGTAAAGCCTTAGCCCTGCATATGGATGTGGATACGCTGGTGTTCACAGGTTCGACAAAAATTGCCAAGCAATTAATGATTTACGCTGGCGAGTCGAACATGAAACGCGTGTGGTTAGAGGCCGGAGGCAAGAGCCCCAATATCGTCTTTAATGACGCACCAGATCTGAAAGCCGCTGCTGTTGCTGCGGCCGAAGCGATTGCCTTTAACCAAGGTGAAGTTTGCACCGCAGGTTCGCGTTTGCTGGTGGAATCCGGGGTGAAAGATGAGCTTATCGCGCTTATCGCAGAGGAGTTAGCCTCATGGCATCCGGGTCATCCACTCGACCCTGCGACTGTGAGCGGCGCCGTTGTCGATAAACAACAGTTAGACACAGTACTCAGTTACATTAAAGCAGGTAAAGATGAAGGCGCGACCTTAGTCCACGGTGGCAGCCAAGTCATGGCTGATACGGGCGGTGTGTATGTGCAGCCAACGGTATTTTCTAACGTAAACAATCAGATGAAAATTGCCAGCGAAGAGATCTTTGGCCCTGTGTTATCTGTCATTGAATTTAATGGCATGGAAGAAGCGATATCAATCGCCAACGATACCATCTACGGTTTAGCCGCTGGCGTGTGGACATCGAATATAAGCAAGGCCCATAAAACCGCCAAAGCCCTGCGCGCTGGCATGGTATGGATCAACCATTACGATGGTGGCGATATGACAGCGCCATTCGGTGGCTATAAACAGTCAGGTAATGGCCGAGATAAATCTCTGCACTCCTTCGACAAATACACAGAACTGAAAGCGACTTGGATCGTGTTATAAGCGCTCTGTTGTTATAACCGCTCTTTTTTGTCTATATAAGAGAAGGAGCCACTTTCGCTCAATACTAAAACCTCTTTTCATATTACATGGAAAGAGGTTTTTTATTTTAGGGCGTCTTTACCCCAAGCAAGATCATTGAATCGTCAGTTGTGCTGCATTTATTGCCATTGTTTCCCCAGTGACACGCCGTAAACTCGTCCCTGAGGGCTCTACTAAAACATCCTGTTTTAGAAGGTCACAGGTGCAACAATGATAATCCTAATTAGCCTCTCGCTGTTCGTTTAATTAAAAAACTATTGCCTCAAGTGAGCTAAATAGAATGATAAAGCTAAAACAATATCAAGTAATTACCCACCAAGCTGTATAAAAAACCGCTACCGCAAAAAAGCAAATTCCTATAGCATCATTTATACCAATTTACACGGATGTGGCAGCGGTCATAATTAAGATCGAGTCAACAAACGATTTATGTCCTGCAAACAGCGCATAAATACTAAGACGTTATATTTATTTATGAATTTCGGTGAGAAATGGCGAAA
>NZ_JAMTCC010000046.1:0-35287 GCF_025370265.1 Shewanella septentrionalis
CGCTCCGCGAAAACCTATCTCGATGTCGCCCCGCCGCAAAGCGGGCTCCCCAGCTGCGCAATACATTGCTCCGCGCGACACATCATCAAAATGCTGCGCATTTTAGGCAATGATGACTCGCCCCCATGTATCCCCTTCGGGGATAAAAGAGAGTAGGTCATCGCCAAGCGCCTAATTATCTCATTGAGATGTAACGAAGCCAGCTGAATAAGCTGGCTTTTTTGCGTCTGAAATTTGTGAAATCAGCCTAGTTGGTTCTCAATTTATATCATTAAGATTAAATTTCTAATCGGTTCAGAGCCTCACAGGTATCTCAACCGCAACGGCATTCGGACGCCACGCACTGGTCATCATGGACCGAGCTGGCTGGCATCAACAGGATTTGACCGATAACTTTGATAATCTCACCCTCCTCAAGTTGCCTCCTTATTCACCGGAGTTGAATCCGATGGAGCCGGTATGGCAATGGCTGGGTCAAAATGTGTTGGCCAATCGTCGTGTTAGTGGCTATGGCGACATTGTCGAGCAGTGTTCTATCGCATGGAATGAGAGGAAAGTAAGAGTGATAGAGTTGTGTACTAGCCAGTGAAATGTTCTGACCAGTTAATTCATTAAGTTGGTATAGGTTTGTCTCCGGTTACTCTCTCCATAACTCCAAATGTGCTGATTTAGTCTCGATAGTTATCACCGGCTAGATACAAAAAAGCAGCCATAAGGCTGCTTTCTTCAATTTATACACAGCTATCGCGAGGTCTAAGCTTCTTTCAGCCACTGTGCGGCACGTTTAGCGAAGTAAGTTAAGATACCGTCTGCGCCTGCGCGTTTAAAGCAAAGTAGAGATTCCATAACGATGGCTTTTTCGGCCAACCAACCATTTTGGATAGCGGCCATGTGCATGGCGTACTCACCACTGACTTGATAGGCGAATGTAGGCACTGCAAGTTCAGTTTTTACGCGGTGCACTATATCTAAATATGGCATGCCTGGCTTAACCATGACCATATCGGCACCTTCTTGAATATCAAGTGCAACTTCGTGGAGAGCTTCGTCACTGTTGGCAGGATCCATTTGGTAGCTGTGTTTATTGCCGCCTTTTAGGTTGCCTGCTGAGCCGACGGCATCACGGAAGGGACCATAGTAGCTTGAGGAGTATTTGGCTGAGTAAGCCATGATTTGGGTGTTTACGTGGCCTGCTGCTTCTAACGCTTGGCGAATAGCACCTATGCGGCCATCCATCATGTCTGACGGTGCAACTATGTCAGCACCGGCTTCGGCGTGTGATAATGCTTGCTTCACTAAAATCTCGGTAGTGATGTCGTTTAGGATGTAGCCTGTCTCATCTATGATGCCGTCTTGACCGTGAGTGGTGAAGGGATCCAGTGCTACGTCCGTCATGATGCCAAGTTGAGGAAAGGCTTTTTTGAGCTCGCGTACAGCACGTTGCACTAAGGCATCGGCGTTATAAGCTTCTTCTGCCATTAAGGTCTTTTTCTCTGCAGGCGTAACTGGGAAGAGCGCAATTAATGGGATGCCTAACTCAACCAGTTCTTCGGCTTCTTTTAGTAGCAAATCGATTGAGTAACGTTCAATACCTGGCATAGAGGCGATCTTTTCACTGCGATTGGTGCCCTCTAGAACAAACATGGGATAAATCAAGTCATTGACCGTTAGTTGATTTTCGGCCATGAGACGACGGCTAAAATCATGTTTACGCATGCGGCGCATTCTACGCTGAGGGAAGGCACTGGTAATGATATTCACATTTGACTCCTAATTAGGTACTGGTCCTGCTTGAACTGATGAAAATAAGCTGACTTGATTACGTCCACCATTTTTCGCTTGGTAGAGGGCTTTATCCGCTTGTTCTAATAATTTGGTGCTGTGCTGATCGTTAGTGACGATATCGGCACTGACTCCGATACTGATAGTCAAAGGTATCGCTACACCTTCCCATTCGAAATTGATTGAGGCAACTGCTTCTCTTATCGTTTCAGCGACTTGGAGTGCACCATCTTCTGTTGTATTAGGCAGGATGATAGCAAACTCCTCACCACCATAACGTGATACGAGATCCGTTGGCCGCTTTAAATGTTGCTGTAATGTTTGGGCTATGGTTCGTAAGGCTTCATCGCCTGCAAGATGGCCAAATCTATCGTTGATCAGCTTGAAGCGATCGATATCGAGCATCAACAGGGCTATGGGGGTTTCTTGCCTGCGGCTGATCCGGCTTTCAGCGATCAAACGTTTATCGAAAGCACTGCGGTTTTTAACCCCAGTTAAACTGTCGATAGTGCTTTGTTCGGTGAGCTTTTGGTTTACCTCATGTAATTCTCTGAGGGTGATTTCAAGTTCTAAGGTGCGCTCTTGCACCATTTGCTCGAGTTTCTCATTGCTCTCGGCTTCCGCTTTTAGGGCTTCTTCCCGCGCACTGCGAATTTTCTGTGCTTGCTTCAAGGCCTCTTGCTGAATACGTAGCTTAGCTTTGCGTTCATCGTTATAGCGGATGGCAAGCACCAAAGACATAAAGATGATTTCAAACGTCAGGCCGAGCATGACAGGCGTTTGCGGTTTTAAATTGAGGTCAATCACGCTGAGATACAACAAGCTACTGATGCAAGCGCCTGTAAGCATACTCACCCAGCCAATAGTGTACATACGTGCCAGTTTATGGCCATTGATGGCCTGAGTAATAGCAAAGACCATCAGTACCAGGCTGAGCACTGCAACGGAAATGATCTCGATATAGAGCGCCGTTCCATATTGGATAAAAGGCGTGGTGAGTCCAACACAGAGGATATACACAGCGCTATAGCGACAAGTCAGCAGCATGCGGCGGTTTAAATATTTGAGCTGTAATATTTTTTCAGTAAACATCAGCGCAAACGCCATAACGATTGGCAGTAAAAACGGCACCATAACTTGCTGTAATATTGGCCAATTTGGCCAGAGGAATCGAAAGGCAAAACCGTTGATGGTAGCAACGAGCAAAGTCATGCTGAGCACGTAGCCGGAATAATAGCTGTAACTAAATGAGCCCGATGCAATGGCAATAAAGAGGCTAAAGATACCAATCGCGGCCAGTGCGCCGAGTTGGAAACCATGTTCGACGGCGGTGGATTCAGCAATCTGGGCTAAGTCGTTAGATGACCAGAGATTCAACGATACCGCAGCGCTGCCTTCGGTCTGAATATGCAAATAAAAAGTATGGGTATCATCCATGTTGAGCTTAAAAGGATACAGGAAGATATTGCTCAAAAATGGCCGTTCGTTATAGGGAAAGGTGTCGCCCATAAGCACAGTATTAGCGAGCTTATTATTGACTAAATGGTAGATAGTCACTTTGTCTAACAAGGGGTTATCTAACGCTAAAATGCGTGAAAGTGCATCGTCTGGGCTGGTTAAGCTGAAACTCAGCCAAAAATCATGGCCGCTGAGTTTTTGAATGTCTTTATTGGTGAAGTTATGCCAATCCGTTTTTGGCAAGGCTTGGATCTCGGTAAACTCCTTCGCCGAAGTGGGGTGGCTCACTATCAACCAAGGCGTAAGGTTTAACGGGGTCGCCGTTGATTCATCAATGCTTAATAGGGTTGCGAATGAAGGTGTTGAACACATCCATAGCCACAGCAA
This sequence comes from Shewanella septentrionalis, assembly GCF_025370265.1. NCBI lineage: Bacteria > Pseudomonadati > Pseudomonadota > Gammaproteobacteria > Alteromonadales > Shewanellaceae > Shewanella > Shewanella septentrionalis. The sequence continues at coordinate 3,628 of NZ_JAMTCC010000046.1, forward strand.
GACTATGAGTGACGAGTTTCGTTTAAGCATGGACTCGGTCCAAATTAAAAAAAGCTACGCTATTCTGGTAGCAACGCGCTGCAAACTCATCAGCGCTTTCACCGCGCAGATTTGCAATATAGTTCGCAATATAGGGGAGATATTCGGGCTTGTTCTTACTCGATTTAGGCTTAGGCCGCATGCTGCGAGGCAATAAGTACGGACTATCGGTTTCGATTAAAATGCGATTCTGCGGAATAAATGGTACGAGTTGCGCTAACTCTTGGCCGCGTCTTTCATCGCAAACCCAGCCTGTAATGCCTAAATGCAAATCGAGGTCGATATAGGCTTCCATTTGGGCGTGAGTGCCAGTGAAACAATGCAAAAGCGCGCCACTAAGCTGTGGGCGATATTCCTGCAGGATAGCAATAAAGTCTTGGTGGGCATCGCGTTCGTGCATCAGCACGGGCATTTGCAGTTCAACGGCTAAGGCGAGTTGGGCAATAAATGCTTGGCGCTGGATGGGGCGAGGAGAGAAATCACGATTGTAGTCTAAGCCACATTCGCCAACGGCAACCACTTGCGGTGCTTGGCAGAGTTCGGCTTGTTGCTTGCTTGAGTCGGCTTGCCAGCCACTGGCATGGTGAGGATGTACGCCAGCAGTGCAATAAAGTTGATTGGGATATTGTTGGCAAATCGTGATGGCAGCTGCACTTTCAGTTAAATCGCTGCCAATAACAATTAACGGCGAAACCCCTTGGTCCGCCGCCGCTTGTATTATTGATGCTGTGTCTGGTTCGAGTGCGCTGCCAAGTAAATTGACAGCGATATCTATGTATGAGGGCATTAGTTTAGGCGTTTTACCCGTGCCTTGGCATTGCGCTCATCAGTGCCCATTAAGAAAGAGCCAAGGGCTGCTTTTTCAATGTAGACTTTTTCGCCTTGCTTTAAGTTGAACTTACGGCCGTCGGTTTGTTTCCATACCTGACCATTAGTGAATGTTACTTTGATGGCACCGTAGGGATCTTCAGTAATAGACTGCACTTCCAGATAAATCTTATCGACCGTATTTTCTTGAACGCGCTTAGCTTCCATCCCAAAGTCATCGACAATATTAGCGGCTGGTGCTTGGGGCGCGGTGGCCGCTGCAGCTACTGCAGTCGGGGCTGCAATGGTTGCTACAGTCGCAGGCGAGGCTTGAGTGCTCGCTGAAGCAGGCGTTACGCCTTTGACGCTTTCTGCTAGCTTGTCATAGCAAATCAAGCGGTCGAGTTTATCGGCTGTTGCTGCACATTGGGTTAACTGTTGTTCAATGCTGGCATTTGCTTGGACTGATACCAGCATAATTGCTGCTGCCATAAGAGTTAAGCGCATGAGAATGTTCCTTATTATATTATTCCCCTAACGCCATCGAGGACGTTAGTCGTTTGTTTGTTCGCTATCTTCGTCTGACTCGTCGTCACCTTGCTTACTGTAGAAGCGAGCCGCTAATAAACCGCCTTCGAACAATAACAGCATTGGTACGGCAAGCATAGTCTGGGAAATTACATCGGGTGGGGTTAACAGCATGCCCACCACAAAGGCGCCTACGACGATATAAGGTCGTTTTTGCTTAAGTTCTTCAGGTGTTGTCACGCCCGCCCAGCATAGTAAAACAACGGCTATAGGGATTTCAAAGGATAGACCAAAGGCAAAGAACAGCTTCAGAATGAAGTTAAGGTAACTGGTAATGTCGGTCGCAACTTGAACGCCCTCTGGGGCATTGTTAGCAAAGAAGCCAAAAACGACGGGGAATACTATGTAATAAGCGAAGGCGATACCGAGATAAAACAATAAGGTACTGCTAAATAGCAGTGGCATTACCAGACGTTTTTCATGCTTGTATAAACCCGGTGCGACAAAGGACCAGATTTGGAACAACACATAGGGCACAGCCACAAAAAACGATAGTACTAGGGTCAGTTTAAAAGGGGCGAAGAAAGGTGCAGCAACATCGGTCGCAATCATGCTGCCACCAAGAGGTAAAGACTGCATTAAAGGTATTGCCATGTAATGGTAGATATCATTTGCCCAGTACACGCTGCAAATGAACACTAATAACACGCTGGCAATGGATTTTAGCAGCTTGGACCTAAGTTCAAGCAAATGGCTGATAAGTGGCTGCTGTTGCGACATGAATTATCCGTTGGCTTTCGGGTTAGAACGGGTATCCGCGCCCTGAGATGGCTCACTTGGAGTAGCGGGAGATGCCGACATTGGACTCGCCTCTACAGTGGCAGTCGGATTAGCTTGGCTCGCTTGAGCTGGACTAGTTTGAACTGTGCTCGCAACTGGAGAATGTATTTGATTCTCTGACGCAGGTGTGTCTTTTACCGGATCCTGAACTTGATAAGGACGGTTTACCGACTGTGCCGCTTGCTTCAGTTGTTCAATAGACTCTTTGAGTTCAGGTGAGAGGTTAGATAAACCTTTGCTCTCGGCTTTTTTAAGATCCGCATGTAACTGCTCGATCTTCAGCTCCTGCTCAAGTTCTTCTTTTACCGAGTTAGCCATGCGTTTCATCGCACGGATCCAACTCGTTATCGAACGCACCGCAACCGGTAGACGTTCGGGGCCAAGAACCACTAGCCCCAAAACACCGATCAGCAGCAGCTCCATAAAGCCGATACCGTCAAACATAAAGAGTTACGCCTGTTCTTTGTTAGACTCAGGTTTCTTTTCAGTCGCCTGTTGAGTCGTTTGTGCTGTTTTAGCCGCTTCGGTGTCTTCTAATGCCTTTTTATCTTCTTCTGAAGACATGGCGTTTTTGAAGCCTTTCACCGCACCACCTAAATCACCGCCCAAAGAGCGTAATTTTTTAGTTCCAAATAACAAGACAACGATTAATGCAACGATAAGAAGTTGCCAAATACTAATACCACCCATGAAGGTATCCTCTTAATTGATATCGGTTCTATTATGAACCTATGATTAATTAGTGCTAGCTAAAATTTGCGATTCTTTGGCCTAGATCGCCATCCGACAAACCACAATATAATGCCTGAAATTAGACAAACATAAGGGGTCCATAGTGTAGCGTCTCTATTGATCAATAACGTGCCACAGATCAATAAAACTGCAGAAGTGATAAGCAAGTAGTTACTCTTGTGTGCCTGCTGCTGGTATTTCAAATACTTATCTAGCATTTGTTGCTGAGAACTCAGCAATTTCCTGCCTAACTTAAGGTTATCGTAAATCAGTTCAGGGAATTCTGGTAGTTTATCAGCCCAATATGGCAGTTTTGTGGATACCTTTTTAAACATAGCCTTAGGTCCCACTTGGTCGGCCATCCACTGCTCTAAAAACGGTTTGGCGGTTTGCCATAAATCCAACTGCGGATACAGCTGACGACCTAAGCCTTCGATATAGAGTAAGGTTTTTTCCAGCAATACCAATTGCGGTTGCACCACAATATCGAAGTGGCGTGCAGTGCGGAATAATTCCAGTAACACATGACCAAAGGAAATCTCGTCGAGCGGCTTGTTGAACATAGGTTCGCACACTACTTTGATGGCCTGTTCAAAGGCCTGTAGATCGGTTTTTTCCGACACCCAGCCTGATTCAATGTAGAGCTGGGCAATTCGGTGATAATCGCGATTAAAGAAGGCGAGGAAATTTTCGGCGAGATAGCGTTTATCTACTTCGCTGAGTGTGCCCATGATGCCGCAATCGAGCCCTATGTAATAAGGGTTCTCTGGGTGATCGCGGGAAATAAAGATATTGCCCGGATGCATGTCGGCATGGAAAAAGTTATCACGGAACACTTGGGTGAAAAACAGCTCTACTCCGCGCTCAGCCAATAACTTAAAGTTGGTGCCTTGCGCTTTAAGGGCGGCAATATCCGAAACCGAAATACCGTAAATGCGTTCCATCACCATCAGGCGTGGATAGCAAAACTCTTCATACACATAAGGCACATAGAGCGCATCTGAGTTCAGGAAGTTGTTGCGTAACTTGACTGCGTTTAATGCTTCGAGCTTAAGGTTTAACTCACCTAAAATGGTCACTCGGTAATCTTCGATCACTTCGGCAGGGCGCAGGCGGTTGCCTTCACCGAGGAGGTATTCAATCAACTTGGCGGTTTGCGACATCAACTGCAGATCGGCTTGAATCTTGGTTTCTACATTCGGCCGTAGCACCTTAAGTACGACGTCTTTACCGTTAGATTTTAGGGTCGCGGTATGCACTTGAGAAATAGAGGCTGATGCCAATGGTATTTCATTAAAGTCATCGAATAGGGATTCAATCGGCGCTTTTAGTTCAGCTTCAATCGCTTGGCGGGCGAGCGCACCATCAAAGGGCGGCACCTTGTCCTGTAGCATGGCTAATTCACTGGCCCATTCATCGCTGAGTAAATCGCGGCGGGTCGAGAGCATTTGCCCAAGCTTGATATAAACGGGGCCCAGTTCCTGCATCGCCAATTTTAAGCGTTCGCCACCGGGCTTATTTTTATGCTTATTGCGTATCCAGAACAGACTATTACGGGCGAGTTTAAAGTACCAAGGTGTCATCTTTGGCGGCAATACGTCATCTAACCCGTACTGAAGCAAGGTCTTGATGACATGGTAACCACGGCGGATACTGGCAAGGGTCATGGCTTAATTTGGTCTCTTAATTGGGCAATCCGTTGTTCAATCGCGCGGGTATCGGCAACTAAATCATCCATTTGATCGCGAAAATGAAGTAACTCAATTGGGTGCGGTGTGAGTCGATACTCTTCAACGGCGAGTTGGCCTAAATGGGAGCGCGTTTTACGCAACACTTCGAGTGCAAAACCCTTTGCCTGATGGCCTGTGCTGATGAGCTTGTGGGTGGGACCATCACCTAAATAACGCGAAATTGGCTCGGCAAAGTCAAACTCGATGCCACGTAGATATTGGCTAAAGCTTTGTAATAAATTGAGGTCACCCTCAAGCTTGAGCTTATCTTGCTTGATAAGTTCAGTCAGGTTTGCACCTTCGGACACGCGATAAAGCGTGGTCGCATCGGCATGCAGACTGACATCGATATCACCTTCATAGCGGCTCAGTACTTGGATCTCTTTGGCAAACACCAAATAGAGTGGCCAGCTGAGCTGCGATAATTGGATGCGAAAAACTTTGCCATGCAACTGGCGCTGGCGCGAATAGTCGTCACCCGCTTGAGCCTGAAGTTTTTTCAGGCCCGTTTCAATTGCGGCGCAGACAAGCAGCACAACTTCTTGCGGCATCATTAGAATTTATAACCACGGTGCAATGCGACAATGCCGTCGGTCATGTTGGTGTAGTCGACTTGTTCGAAGCCTGCATCCACCATCATTTGCTTTAATGTGTCTTGATCTGGATGCATACGAATCGATTCAGCCAGATATTCATAGCTGTCGGCATCTTTAGTGATGAGTTCGCCCATCTTAGGTAAGACTTTGAAGCTATATAAATCATACACTTTGCGCATAATTTCATGCTGAGGCTTAGAAAACTCTAGCACTAATAACTTGCCACCGGGCTTAAGCACGCGGTTCATCGAACGCAGCGCTGCATCCTTATCGGTCACGTTACGCAGACCAAAGGCGATGGTAATGATATCGAAGTGGTTGTCGGGAAACGGCAGTGCTTCGGCGTTGGCTTGCACATAACTGACATTGTTGACTATGCCCTTGTCGCGCAACTTAGTGCGACCGACTTTTAACATGGAATCGTTAATGTCAGCTAAAACCACTTCACCTTTATCGCCCACTAAGTGAGAGAATTTTGCGGTTAAGTCACCGGTGCCACCAGCCAAATCGAGCACTTTCATGCCAGGGCGGGCGCCAGAGACTTCAATGGTGTAACGCTTCCAAAAACGGTGAATGCCGAAGGACATCACATCGTTCATTATGTCGTACTTAGCGGCAACAGAATGAAACACGCCGGCAACGAGTTCGGCCTTTTTATCGGCCTCTACGGTTTTGTAACCAAAGTGGGTACTTTTAGATTCGCCCTCAGACATCAATGTGTTCCTATTGTTTTGCAATGTATTAGTTGCGAGTGTAAGCCATCGCCTGCATTTGCTGAATCTTTGATCTATCACTCTGTGATCGAGCTAGTAAACTAACTACAATGCCTTAGCTTGAGGCACTCCCTAGCAGTCGTAGGATTAAGTGCTTGTCGACCACGTAAAATGGACTGGCATTAGACCACAATATCAGGATTTGGTGAATAGCTTAGCGCCCTGTTGGCGGTAACTGATGGCGCTCATTGCGCCAAAAACTGTATCCGAGCCTGCACATAAGCGTAGATAAGTTCGCTGAGGCTTTGGCCAACATCCCTAAATCCAGCTTCAATTCCCGCTTCGTGGCAACTTGGCGCAGCCTCGGCTAAATGCAAATAAGCGCATGGGCAGTGGCGGGCGATATAACTGACATAATGCGCCGCATCGAGCAATGGCACACCCGCTGCCGTTGAGGCGCTACTGGGCATTTTAGCGATAGCGTCGACGTCGAGCTCCAGCCCTACGGGCAAACCTGTGTCATTCAGTTTGGCGGCGATCTCAAGCAAGGCTTGGCTGAGACTGATTTCGCGGCGTACCCAAATCTGTTGCAAGCTATGCCAAGTACCACCAAATTCGCTGAGTTGACTTAGATTGGCTTCGCTGTTTTTTAACTCGTGTAAACCCAGCACATGGTAGCAACCTAAGGCGCCGCGATCGGCTGCGTAACTAAAGCCATTGCCGCTGTGACGACCTTCGAGCAGACGAAAATCCGAATGAGGGTCAAGATTCACCGCCGCAACTTGGCGCTGATAGTGGCCGTAGGTCGCCATCAATAAACCATAGGCATTGTTGTGGCCGCCGCCGATGAGTATGGGTTCTAAACCCGCCTTTAAAATTGCACTGACGATGCGGATCACGCGCTCATCGAGTTGCTCCACCGCATCACGTAATTCATTTAAGGTGACGTTAGTGTTATCTGTTGTATTACTCGCGGTTTGTTGCTGCAGATCGGCTGTGTTCACTTGGCCTAATACTAGGCATTCGGCACCAGAAAGAAAGCGATTAGATTGCAGATTGAGCCATTGGCGCATGCTGGTAGTGAACGCATCAGTCGCGCCGCCGCGGCCCAAATTGGCACGTGGGCCGATATCTTCACCGACGCCGAAAATGGCAAAGCTTGCCCCGTGGGCTTTGGCAGTGGCGAGTATGGTCTCTAACGTATGTTCGTGATTAGCCAGATGGACGCATTGGCCTAGCTTAGTTTCGCCGGTTCTTGGGCTGACTAATGAGGCAATATCTGTCTGGGTAAAGGGAATAAATTCAGGCATAGATTGATATTCTTATTCGGCCGGAGTCGAGCTATTGTGGCCAGTGTGGCGCGAGGATTCAATGGGGAAACGCTGAAAATAGTGAATAAAAAAGCCAGCTTAGCTGGCTTTCTTGGCTGAACAGTGAGATTACTCAATGTCGAGTGGTTCAGGTGATAAAATCACACCTGTGTTATCAGCATAAATGTGATCGCCGGGTAAGAAAGTCACACCGCCAAAATTGACCGGAATTTCCACTTCGCCCACTGAATTGCCATCAGCACCCACTGGAATTGAGGCAAGAGCCTGAATACCAATGTCTAACTCTTCCAATGCATCCACATCGCGTACAGAACCGTAAACGATAATGCCTTCCCAGTTGTTGCTAACCGCAAGTTCAGCGATAGCACCATCGATCAGCGCACGGCGTAATGAGCCACCGCCATCAACGAGTAAGACTTTACCTTGACCATCCTCTTGTAGGACTTCGGTGATTAGGCCGTTGTCTTCAAAGCACTTGATGGTGCTAATAGAACCGCCAAAAGAGCTACAACCACCGTAGTTACTGAACATGGGCTCGACTACATCTACGACATCTAAGTACATGTCACATAATTCTGAGGTGTTGTATTCCATATTTACACTCCTATTGATCCGCGTTGCGTACAGTTTAGCGAGTTTACGCCAGTATAAAAGGGATTCTTGAAAAGAAAAGTGTTATCAATCACGGTATTGTTGCCATTGGGCTGTTAACACATCTGTAGTAAATTTTCGTCGCACTTTAGAAGTTATGCGGTAAAACTTGATATTAGTCATTAAATAACGGTTTTTTATTACAACTCTGTTGCGTGCTTTGGTATTATATCCCAAGTTTAAATTAACTTACTTAACTTAATTTGCTTTAGGGGCATGGACCCCCCGTTACGCTTATGGACGGTAGAGGGCCTTCGAGAGGTGCCTATGGAAGCTGTAAATACGATTGAAATTATTGGTTATTTTGCCTCTGTAATGGTGGCGATCTCTCTAATGATGAAGAATATCATTTGGTTGCGATGGTTGAATTTTGTGGGATGTACCCTGTTTGTTGTTTATGGGGTGTTTATTTCTGCTTGGCCAGTGGCTGGCATGAATGCGTTTGTTGCTTGTATTAATATTTACCATTTGACGAAAATTTACCGCGCTAAGGCGAATACTCCCGCCGCAGCCTAAGTTTATTTGATTGTGTTGCTCTTGGAATTCACGTTTAGAGCAACACAATATCCTGTCTCAGTCCTATCGCTATTCCTAAATAAATCCCTTAGCTCCAGCATAACGTCCCTAGAATCCTTCTAGATCAAAGCCCAAGCCATGCTTCTTGTCATAAAACCTTCGAGCAGATGTCACTTAGCCGTCACAGGTCTTTCTTAGTCTCAAGTTATCTAATAGTGCTTTAGCTAATTCGATTCGGATTTGACCATTAGTAAACCGTAAATTAGCCAGCAAACGGTAAATAACGAATTCAATCGTGAGTAGGGCCTTGGTGAGTCGGTTGCGTGATACCAAGCACTCTAAGCGTCGTCGAGAGAATGCACAGATTAACATCACAGTAAAACTCGCTGGCATGCCAGCAAGGAGCCTGTTTTATGTTGAGTTACGTTGCAGACTTAGATAAGCGAATGTTTTGTCATATCGTGAGTTTTACCCAACGTCATGGTTTATATGCCCATGCAAAGCGGGTATCGGCGAGTGGCGATGGGCATGTGTATTTATATTTGTCAGTGGGCTTGATGCTGACTCACGCTCAAGGGCAGGCCTTATTCAACTTGATGTTAGCGAGTTTTCTGGTGGAGTTGCCGCTGTATTTACTGTTGAAAAATAGCATTCGCCGTACACGACCCTGCCATGCGCTTGTGGGATTTGAGAGTGGTTTTGAGCCATCTGATCGCTTCAGTTTACCGTCGGGTCATACGGCCGCAGCCTTTGTGATGGCAATGAGTGTGGCGCAAGTTTACCCAGCAGCGGCTCCTATCGTGTTTTTATGGGCTTTTAGCATAGGGGGCTCACGTATCGCACTCGGCGTGCATTACCCCTTAGATATTTTGGCAGGAGCTTCATTGGGGAGCGGGGCGGTATTGCTGGTTCATCCGGTGATTTAATTCAAACAAGCGCACGTTAATCATTTCATCTCATTAGTTGGAATTCTCCTTCACTCATCAGTTTAAGGATACGTAATGCGAATACTCTACGGAGTTCAAGGCACAGGGAATGGCCACTTAAGTCGTGCACGCGTCATGGCTAAAGCACTGATGAAACAAGATATTGAAGTGGACTTTTTATTTTCGGGGCGTAAGCCAGATCAGTTTTTCGATATGGAATGCTTTGGTGATTATCGCGTACAAGCGGGCATGACGTTTGCGACTCACTCCGGGCGCGTGAATGTGCCGCAAACGGTTCGGCAGAATCTGTCATTGTCGTTATTTAAAGATATTAAAGCCTTAGATCTCAGTTGCTACGATCTTGTGCTCAACGACTTTGAGCCAGTATCGGCTTGGGCGGCGCGGCGCCAAGGCGTGCCATCCATTGGCATTAGCCATCAGGCGGCGTTGACTCACCCAGTGCCGAAACTCGGTAGCACTTGGTTTAATGAAATGCTGCTCAATAACTTTGCCCCTGTGGATGTGGCGCTGGGTTGTCATTGGCACCACTTTGGTTTTCCTATCTTGCCGCCTTTTGTCGAAGTGGATGCCAGCCCATTCGAACACACGCATCAAATCTTAGTGTATTTGCCATTTGAGGATGCGGATGTGATTGCTCGTTTCCTGTCGCATTTCAGTGACTATCAGTTTTTGGTGTACCACAGCCAACAGCCTAAGGGACAAGTTGCGGAACACATTAAGTGGCACGGCTTTAATCGTGAGGGCTTTAAGCAACATCTTGCCAGCTGCGGTGGCGTTATCGGCAATGCGGGCTTTGAGCTTGCCAGCGAAGCATTAACCTTAGGTAAAAAGTTGTTAGTGAAACCACTGATTGGCCAGTTTGAGCAATTATCGAATGTGGCGGCGCTGCAACTCTTGGCGGCCGCAGATAGCATGATGAGTCTCGATGTGAACGTCGTGAAGCGCTGGCTGAAAACTGCATCACCTAATCCGATTGCCTATCCTCAGGTTGGGGATGCGCTGGTTAAATGGATTGATGGCGGCGATTGGCACGATAGTCAGCCGCTATGTAAAGAGCTGTGGAGCCAAGTTACGCTGCCTGATACCTGGCGTTAAATCAGCTCATAAGCTGTGGTGAAAAGCGATTTAGGCACTAGCTGGGTCAATGGGGTTAGCGTATAATTTCGGCACTTTTGCTGTTAGCCCCTTTCAGCACGTCTATTTTGGCCTAGCTTGGCCGTTAATTATGTTGTTATAAATGAGCCTGAAAAAGTTTACCCAGTACAAGTTACTGTTTTTAATGTTGTTGTCGCTTTGTGTCTTACTCCCTTTTATTCCAGATCAGGCTTACCACATTCCCGGCCCAGATATCGCGAAGCAAAACTTCCATGTGATTGAGTTTAACGATCAAGGTCAGCCCCATGACGAAAGGCAATGGCAAGGTCTAGAGGCGCGCATATCCCAGCCTGAGCCTGCTCAAATCCCTGAACTATTGATTTTTGTCCACGGCTGGCACCACAGTGCAGAGCCTAAAGATGAAAACTTTATTGCCTTCGAGCAGTTTTATCAGCAGATGGCGGCGTCCGATACGCAGCGCAACTTATTGGGTTTGTATATTGGCTGGCGCGGCGATAAATACGATCCTTTCTGGCTCGATGGCTCAGATGATGCTAAAAGCTGGATTGAACCTTTAGATTTTCCTACCATTTTACAGCGTAAACGGGTTGCTAAACGCATAGGTCAGCTAGGTTTATCTCAACTGCTTGATAAGCTAGATGGCTTAGTGACAGAGCATAAACTGCTGCGTTATACCGTAATTGGTCATAGTCTTGGCGGGGCGGTTGTTTTGCATGCCAGCAAAGACCGCATCAAGGCTGCTATCGATCATCAGCAGGATAATCCCAATTTATTCTTACTGTTAAACCCTGCCGTGCCCGCGAAGGAGTACCAGCCACTCGATACCTTGGTGAGCTTAGATAGGCAAAAACCAAGTATGGTGGTATTGCAGTCGAAGGGCGATTTCGCGGTGAAAGAAGCTTTCAATTACATCAAGGATGGCGAGCGCGCCGTTGGTAATTCTTGGGCTATTACCCACGATATCGACAAATGCTCAGGTGGTAATTGCACTACGCCAATGAAGATGCCGTCGGCCTTGATGGCGCACGATCAAATCCCTGGCTGTATGATGACCTTGCCCCATTCTGGTTGGAAAATTCGTGCTCGTCTGCAGGCCCGTCGTACCGTGCAGACCTGTCCCGATGCCAATATGCAGGCAGTGTGGGTGCTGGCGGTGTCAGATGAAATCGTCTCAGGACACAATGGTATTCTCACACCGGATCATGCCAAAGCCTTGTCTGAAGTGATGAGTATGATTGATTTGTATCGAAATCAATTACCTAAACATGCGGTGGAAAGTCCCGCCAACCAAGATCTCGGCACCTTAGCGCCAGAGTCAGAAGCGGCAACATCCACACAAGGTGAAGCGCCTGTGCCACAAGAGCCGGTGATGATTGTCGAGCCTTTGCCTGAAGAACAAGGTTCACCGACGCCTGAGGTCAACGCACCATTGCAGGAACCAAACGTATCACAGGAACAAGATAAGTCTGCCGTAACTGAGGTACCGCACGCGCCAATCAAAGCGCCAGAACTAGAATTAAAACCAGAGTCCAAGCCAAATGACGGCGCAGAGCCTCAACCTAAGGTTGAGACTGAAGGCATAAAGTGATCGGTAGTGCTGAGAAGCATGTCGAATTCAGCTAGTGATGTTACTTGCTATGCACAGCCCTCAGGGCATTTTCTTGAAACCAAAATTGGCTGAGCTTAGAAAGCAATAGGCATATACATCAAGTGTTGTATGTCATTGGAAATAATAAGCTGGCCAATATACTTTGTGAGTCAATATGAGAGCTGAGTTAAGAGCAAAAATCATCACGGTTTGTCATAAAAAAATTGAGACTAAAGGCGATAATGTCGGTGTCTCATTTTACGCCTTCTTTGCGAACAAGAATGATAATCCAGAGTTGCTTATGGAAGCGGCGACTTGGTGGATTCAAACTCATCGCTTAGATCATTTTGTTAATGCTCATAAGGTGATAGAAATAATCCAAAAGGAATCGGAAGAATAGATCCTAAATCGCTTACTGCGGATTTTTGGTTTGCCACCTGCGCCAAGTGTAGGTGATTAGCGCGGCGAGTATTAGGCTGACAATGGCCCATGTGGGGTATTTGTGCTGATGGTAAAACGTCAGCATTGGAGCAATTTCATCGCGGATTAACACTGGGCCTAATCCAAAAAGTGCCACCCAAATGCTGGTGGCTAGGGCATTACCTATCACAAATTGCTTAAGTGGCATTTTAGCCAAGCCGCAGCCGATAAACATAAATTGTTTTAATCCCTCAACAAAACGACTCAGCACTAAAGCGGCAATGCCATATTGACCAATAACGCCATGGATTTTGTCTTCTAATTGCGGTTTTATCCAACCCTTCTTAAGCAACACATCACCAAAGCGCCAACCGATAAAATATCCCAAACTGTTACCGCAGAGTGCAGCGCAAGCTGCGACGATTAACACCAATGGCAGTGACATTTGCCCTGTTGCAGCTAATAAACTGGCAACAATCAATAAGGATTGCCCCGGCGCTGGAATGCCAAAACCCTCGACAGCAATCGCGATGAATAGCAGCACATAGCCGTATTGCTGCAGCCAAGGGGTGAGTTCGGTGATGATATGTTGTAGCGCTTCTGGCATGGATGAAAGTGATCGAATCAGTGGGACAATTAGCCCATCATACTAGCCAACTTCTCTGTCTGGATAGATTTATGAGCAAAGTTTCATGCCAGTTTTAGTTAGCGGCGGTGAATAAGTGTAACGCAGGGGTTATTAGCTTTTACCTGAAATATAAAAAAGGCCGAACTCAGTTCGGCCTTAATATTAGTACTACCGTCGCGACGATAAACGACTATGCGAATGCCGCTTGTAGCTGTGGAACGACTTGTTTCTTACGGCTTAATACACCGTCTAACCAGACTTTGCCATCGACGGTATCTTTACCGTAGGCGCGTTGGGTCAGGTCGCTATCGTCAGACACGATTAACAGTTCTGAGCCTTCTTTCATAATGTCAGTCAGCAGTAACAATACGCTGTGGCGATTGCCTTCCACTTTCAGTGCTTTGATATCGGCTTCTAACTCGGCCTTGATATCGTCAAATACTGACAGGTCGATGACTTCTAACTGGCCGATACCGACTAAGTTACCGTTCATGTTGAAGTCTTTAAAGTCACGCATAACGAGGTCGCGTGCTGGCGTGCCTTGTACAGCTGATTTCACTTTGAACATTTCCATGCCCAGTTCTTTGAAATCTTCAACACCAGCAATCTCAGCTAAGGCTTCAACGCAACGAATGTCGGCAGTGGTGCAAGTCGGTGATTTGAAAATCACGGTATCACTCAGAATGGCGCACATCATGATGCCAGCGATATTTTTAGGGATAGCGACTTGGTAAAAGTCGAACATCATCTTGATCACTGTGTTGCTGCAACCTACTGGGCGGATCCAGCATTCTAACGGGGTATCTGTGGTCAGATCGCCAAGCTTGTGGTGATCGACAATCCCGACGATGGTCGCTTGAGCGATATCATCCGGTGCTTGAGTCAGTTCTGAATGGTCAACGATATACACTTGCTCGCCAGCGTAGCTGGTTTTGTATTCCGGTGCTTCGAAGCCGAAACGTTCCAGAATAAAAGCGGTTTCGGGTGACAATTCACCTAAACGTGCGGCAATGGCTTCTTCACCGATTTGGTTTTTTAAATAGGCTAACGCGATAGCACCGCAGATTGAATCAGAATCGGGGATCTTGTGACCGACAACGTAAATAGGCATTTCAGGGACTCTCCTTTAAATTTGTGGCAATTTTAGCAATATTTGGCTCGGATCGGAAATAGCCAAAGCGCATATCACTGCGCGCTTAAGACGCTATAACGCTAAAAATCCCGAGCCTAGGCTAGGCGAAGATGGCTTAAGGGTTAGATCTTTACTTTTATCACGACTTTACGCACCGCAGTGGCAATATCGCCCGTGCCCGGCATATGCATATCGCCGGGGAAAAAGATCGCAAACATACCCGCTTTGAGTTGCACATAAGAGGCATTGGCTTTGTTTGCCTCGTAATCAAACTCGGCGTAATCGTGTTTGTCAAAATAGGGCTTTGAGGGTGTTTGGCCCGCTAGTGGCAAATAACCAAACTCTTCTTCACCGCTGAACACATATTGCACATCGATATATTTTTGATGCACTTCAAAGGGTTCTGTCGATTTATGCTTAGTGTGATAGTCGTTGACTATCACAAAAATGTTGTCGCCATCGAGGGGATAATTGCCCACGGGTAGCTGACTAAAGTCTGTGCTGGCAAGATGTGCTAATGCTGTGGCAAGCCGAGGGCTTAGGGATTGATAAATATGGCGGTTTGCTAAGGTATCGACGATCATCGGTTACTCGATAGGGCGGATGTGAATGAGTGAATTGTAAAGATTATAATCAGATCACTGCCGTTAGGACATAAGCTTTAGACATAAAAAAACAGGCCATTGCATGGCCTGTTTCTATATCAAGTGTCACTTTATTCGCTAAGACGCGCTTAGTAAGTGTATTTAGCTTCTAAGAAGTAGTAGCCACCATTAAAACCAAACGGGGTGTTGGTTAATGGGTAAACGAAAATGCCTCCGAAGTTATTGTCCTCAGGGCGTTTTTCTGGATACACATCAAACAGGTTTTGTACCCCAGCGGTGAAACTTAGCGCATCGGTTGCTGCGTATCTCACCGACAGATCCATCACCCATTGATCGCTGTAATTCACATCACCCGTTGAGTAACCCACAGTGTAATCGCCAAAGTAACTGAGGCGAATATTGGTCTTAAAGTCGCCTAGCTCGTGGGTTAAGCCCAAGTTACCTGTGTTATGCGGCGTCGCCGAGGTCATGCGAGTTTGTTCTATGCTATCGAATAGCTTTTTGCCTAACCCATCTAAAATTTGCGGGAAATGAATATCTTGGATTTCAGTCTTATTGTAGGCATAGGCTAAGTTCGCCCGTAAATCACCCCAAGAGCCGATATCAAAATCTTGGCTCACCACAAGGTCAACACCACGGGTGCGGGTATCGACGGCGTTGATAAAGAAGCGCGCCGATTCCGCATTGGTGCCCGCTAACGCTGCCGCTACGGCGGGCGAATCATTAGGCGTCACTGAGCTCGACAGAATAATGCGATCATCGATGGAGATTTGATAGGCATCTAATGTCAGTGCTAAGCCCGTGTCATTGGTGTACACCAAGCCTAAGCTAAATGACTGGGATAGTTCGGGATCTAACTCATTAATACCCAATGCTTTGGTCACTGGCGATAGGGTGTTGAAAGTGCCAGATTCAATAGGCACCAGCTGGCCCGTTACAGGATCGGGATTGAACAGCGTCGAGATATTGCTGAAGTACAGTTGCTGTACACTCGGCGCTCTAAAGCCAGTGTTGATAGTGCCGCGCAGGGCTAAGTTATCGGTAAAGTCGTAACGGCCCGCCAACTTCCAACTGGTGTTGCCACCAAAGTCGGAATAGTTTTCGTAACGCAGCGCCGCCGCCCAGTAAAATTCATTGGTTAACTGGTTTTCAAGCTCGACATAAACGCCAGTATTGTCACGGGTTTCATCCACTTGCGACTCAGGGGTAAAGCCAGTGAAACCTTGGCTGCCCGCCGCGCGATTGTCATAACCGCCATTGATGTATGAACCTGTTTCACCGGCTTCAATTTGATAGCCGTTTTGGCGCCACGACACTCCCGTCGCAAACAGGATTTCAGAATCATTAGCAAAGGCAAAGTAGCGCGAAGCATCGAGATTAAGATTGGTTTCACGGGTCGTGAGTGTGCCTGCATCAAACTCGGTTGGGCTATCTGGGCCTAAAGAGGCGTTTAAGGTATTAACAATATTGTAGTTAAATGAGTTTTCACCATGGCCTGCCGAAGTATCAATATTCCACTCGCCTAGGCTGAATTCATACCCCAGCACTAAGGACGCATCGATAATTTTAGGATTGATTTGCGGCAAGAAACCATCTGGATAGATTTCAGTTAAGTTACGGGCGTCGAGTGCGCGGCGGTAAAAGGCGCCTGACTTAGTCTCACGTTGGCTGATGCCACCAAACGCATAGAGTTTGCCATCTTTTGTGATGGGCTGGGCAGCGTTGATGAATAGACCTAAGTTGTCATATTCGGCATCACCGACCTGGTGGCTCTTACGGTTGAATGTCGCTTCGCGGGGATCGGCTGAGCCATCGGGTAAATCATTGTATTGTTTGCGTTCATCTAATCCGGCGCGGTTAGTGCTGTCTTTATGATGGGCTTCTAGTGAGACATTCACAAAGCCATCGTTACTTAAACTGATGCCGTGGTTTACACCCACACGCCATTGCTCGCCATCACCTATGTAGGTCTGCCCTGCTTGAGCCGAGAGGCTACCGCCTTGGTCGCTGTCTTTAAGCACCACGTTGATAACGCCAGCAATGGCATCCGAGCCGTATTGTGCCGAGGCACCATCACGCAGGATTTCGATACGCTTAATCGCCGTCATAGGGATAGCGTTTAAGTCGACGTTAGATGAACCTTTACCCACAGTGCCACTTAAATGCACTAGCGCTGAGCCATGACGACGTTTGCCGTTCACTAGCACTAAGGTGTGGTCGGGCGACAGGCCGCGCAAACTTGCGGGGCGCACCGCATCAGAACCATCTGTTACTGATGAAAATGGGAAGCTGTAGCTTGGCGCGGCAAATTGCAGTGCTTTAGCGGTTTCAGTCATGCCGGTCGATTCGAGCTGCTCGGCGGTGATAATGTCTACAGGGGCAACACTGTCAGTTGCCGTGCGCAGCGCTATGCGTGAACCTATGATCTCGATTTTCTCGAAGCCAGGCTGTAGTTCTTCGGCTTGAACAGCTGGAATGGCCAGTGTGGATGACACTGCCAATGCGATAATCCCTAGACGCATAAAAACCTCTCAATGATGTTTGTAACCCGATACTCGAACTTAAGAGTGCAGATTAAAGATAACGTAACAATTAAATGTGGAGAAGGTTATCACTGTAACAATTGTTACATCTAGACATAAATGTGCTAACTCAGAGCCGAGTGTTCTAGTTAATGTTTAAAATGCAGTTGAATATATGGATGAAACCTTGTTATCGGCAGATGTGCTTTGGGTGTTTTGGCGAGTTAAGTCAATGATATGAATTGTTTATTGACGTGCGCCATCGTGGTTTAATGCGTTATTTCGCTTTGATGGCATTTGTTTGAAGGAACACAGATTTGTCAGCGTTACGATTTCTCGCGGGAGCAACGGCATTTAATACCTTGGCAGAACAAGGTCTTAAATCTGAACATTTTACCCAGCTACTTGCCGCCTCTGGTGGACCCAAATGGCTTGGTATCGCTGGGTTAGATAAGTATCTGTTTTCTGAGTTTTTCAAAGCCAGACAAACGCCGCTTTATACACTCGGCGCGTCTTCAGGGGCGTGGCGTTTAGCGTGTTTGGCGCAGCAAGATCCCCTCGCAGCCTATGGCCGCTTAGAGGATTTTTATATTGGTCAGCGTTATGACAGCATGCCAACCCCGCAGGAGGTCAGTGCACAAGTTAAAGGCGTAGTGCAGGGGATTTTAGGCACCAGTGGCGGTAGTGATATCGTCAACAATTCTCATATCCACAGTCATTTAGTGGTGTGCCGCGGCAAACATTTAAATCGTTTAACGGCTAAGTTACCTCTCGCTGCCGGACTGGCGATGACGGCGGCGACCAACTTAGTCAGCCGCCGAAGTTTAGGCTGGCATTTTGAACGTGTGGTCTTTAGTCAACAAGCTGTAGCATCCCCCTTTTTGCAACTCAACGATTTACCCAGTCAGCAGGCCGAATTAACCGAGGCCAATGTCGATGCCGTGATGTTAGCAACGGGGTCGATTCCGTTGTTGCTAGCCCCAGTGCCGAAAATTGAGGGCGTTGCCGATGGGCAATATTACGATGGCGGCGTTACCGACTATCACTTCGACTTGCCTTTATCCCACGCAACTGGCTTGACGCTGTATCCACATTTTTATCCAACGATCAGCCCAGGATGGTTCGATAAATCCTTGAAGTGGCGCCAAGGTCGAGCCAATTATCACAATGCACTCGTGTTAGCACCATCGGCTGAATTTGTGGCTTCATTGCCCTTTGGTAAAATCCCCGACCGCGAAGATTTTAAACAACTGGATACGGCGCAGCGGATGCAATACTGGCGAACAGCGGTGGCCTTGAGTGAACGTCTGGCCGAGGAGTTTGCCGAGGTTGTTGCTAAGGGAAATGTGCTGGAGCGACTAGAGCGCTTTTAGTTTTAAGTGCGGTGGTCCAGAAAACGGGGTTTAAAATGGCTGGTTTGAAATGCCCTGATTTAGCCTAGTTTGGTCGCCAATTTATTTTTGCACTCAACGGCTTCAGGAAGGAAATTATTCCACCTGCTACACTCTAAGGTAATAAGGAATACGAATGCATTGATATTCGTTTCCTTCTATTTGAGGGGCAGGAGGTTGCTATGCAAACACGAGAAATGGCGTTACTCATGCGCGATGCCTTGTTGCTGCCACAGGGACGGGTAGAGGTTCGTGTAGTCGACCCCGGTCATCTGCGCATGGTGGCCGATGTCTTCAAGGGAAAATATGCGCTCGCTTTTGCCACCATTCGACCCCGCGGCAGTCCGCCCTGTTACCCCACCGCTACCCAGTGCGACATTATCGATTTTAATCAGCTAGAAGACGATTCACTCAGCCTAGTGCTCGAAGGGCGCCAGCGCGTCAGCATCCTCTCGGCGGCGCAGGCCAAAGATAAGTTGTGGATGGCGCGTACTTTACCCTGCCGTAACTGGCAAGAAGAGCCGATTAAAGGTGAATTTGAGCTAATAAGCGCTGCATTAGAGCAGTTTTATGAGGTGAATCCCGATCTGTTTGAGCTCTATTCTCAAGTGCATTTGGAAGATGCGGCTTGGGTAAGCCAGCGCTGGCTCGAGGTTTTACCTATGTATAATAAAGACAAATTAGTGTTAGTTAATCAGCCCGATTGCCACAAAACCTTGGACTTCGTGCTGCAACTTATCAAGTCCCATGTGGACTGAAAAACCACAAAAAGGCTAGAATAGCGGCTTTCTATAGCCGCTTTTTTTGTGATATGACAGCATCTGCCCGCGCCGCCCAACCTTCTTACATAGTGCTTCCTGTGAATGTCACAGATATACCCACAGTGTTTGCCTTTCTTGCACAGCATTTTGCCCGCATAGGTGAAGATGTATGGCGTCAGCGGATCCTTGACGGAAAAGTGCATTGGCGCGACGGCAGTTTGATCGCCTTGGACACCGAGTATCGTCCAGCTGCGCGGGTGTATTACTACCGTGAAGTGCCAGTCGAAGCGAAAATTCCCTTCGAAGAACAGATCCTATTCCAAGATGACAACGTTATTTTGGCCTATAAACCACACTTTTTACCTGTGACCCCAAGCGGCAATTATGTGAACGAATGTCTGGTACATAGACTGAGATTACGCACCGGCATAGACACTATCGCGCCTGCTCATAGGCTTGACCGTGAAACCGCAGGGGTGATCTTGATGACAGTCGCGCCCGAAACCCGCGCCCTTTATCATCAATTATTTATCGACGATGCTATTCGTAAAGACTATCAAGCCATTGCCAAGCTGACACCTGAGATTATTGAACAATATCAACAGGGAAGCTTAACGTTACCCCTGCATTGGACGGTGAGAAATCGCATGCAGCCGAGCGACCCGAGTTTTACCATGAAAATCGTTGAAGGTGAGGCGAATACCCATTCCGAAATCAGCCTAGTGGCCATAAAAGGCGATCTTGGTTTGTTCCACCTGAGCCCAATTACCGGCAAAACTCACCAGTTGCGGGTGCATATGCAAAGCTTAGGTATGCCACTGTTAAACGACAGATTTTATCCAAGCTTATTACCCAAAGGAGCGGATAAATTTGAGGCCCCCCTAAAATTGATGGCACAGCGTTTACGTTTTATCGATCCTGTGAGCGGGATCCATCACGACGTGCAATGTGAGGGTTTTGCGTTTTAGTCAGCGGAAAGCATTATTTCCAGTCTGCTTGAAGGAAATGATCGGGTGCAATTGTGCGCTTGGCCCTGTGATGGTATGAATACAAGCTGCAGTATCTGAGTCTCTGCCATAGGGAGCCATATTACGATTGTTTGAAGGAAGTCCATTATGACTAAATCTGCGATGATCTCTATCTTACTTTGCGCTGCGGTATTGGTGGCGGCCATGTTTTTTGGCGACTGGACGAAACAACCTTATTTAAAAGATATTGCCGCAGAGATCCGCAAGGGGACTGCGGTGATCGAACCGAAGAAACCGAGTTCGTCTGCAGCATCGGCCATTGAGGCTGATGATGCAAATCAGCACTCTAAGGTGATTTGGGACCAAATGGTGCATGAGAAGCCGGCGAATAAGCCGCAGCCAGAGGCGCTGATTTTCAATCAAGCCCAGCCGAAGAATGTCGACACCGATGAAGCATTATCTAAAAATCTTCCGCCGTTGGATTCGGGTTCTGGTGCCACTCAACCTGAAACGGTTAAACATCATAAACCTGTCTAATTCGTTATTCCTGTTTGGGTGGTTCGAACAAGGTTTCGCTCATATCACCATGTAAAACCGCAATTTTTGTCGGCGCACCATCATCCGCAAGTTCCAAAATCCCAATACCGCTTTTATTCACTAAACGTTTGCTCGGTGCACCATTCGGTCTTCTGCCGCGCAGCGACATGCGTTTTCGTTTTGTCAGTAAGTTAAGCGGTGAAAAGTGGCCGTAAAGCCAGCCATTGAGTTTATCGAAAATCGGTAACAGCTTCTCGGGGAAGTGATTTTTAATGCCGCTGCAGGTGATCTGGTAGATGTTAGGGCTGCTGCGCCTAAAGCGAATACTGATGTCGTAACTAAAGGAGTAATGCACATCGCCGGAGAGGATCACAAATTCCTCTGGGGTTTTACGGTGCATAAAAATACTCAGTAGCGCGTTGGCGGCACCGGGGTGGGCCATCCAGTTTTCGGCGTCCACCAACAAAGAAGCGCCCATCAGCGTGGCAGTGCGCTGTATCGCCTCAATCAATTTGACCCCAAACATAGGTGCAGGCGAGACGATAATGACCTTCGACTGGCCGAGCAATTCTTGCTGCAAATCCATTAACGCCTCCCAATCCATCAAGCCGGATGGTTTTGCGAGATTGGATTCACTGCGCCAGCGGCGAGTGCGGGTGTCGAGCACCACAAGTTTGGGCGAGGTCGCTAAGGTGTAATGCCATTGCTCAAATTTAAGTAATTCGTCGATGAGCAGATCCTGACTTTCACTCTGTGGCTGTGCAAAAAAAGCATCGAGCAGCGGGCGGATTTCATCAACAAATTTATCGGGCGCATTGCCAAGCCCTTGGAATAAGGTATAGCCAATCAGTGCATTACCTATAATGCGTTTCGAAAATGCATGCTCGTAGGCAGCGAGTTCCCATTTGGCGGTGAGGTTCCAGTCGTCGGTGACGTCGTGGTCGTCAAACATCATGTAAACGGGAATGTGCGCCATAAAGCGCCTCACCTGCGTCAGCCCAGCTTTAAAGCCGAGCAAATGTTGCCATTCATTCTGCCAGCGGGCGTTATTGGCGGGTGTTAAGCCATCGACATCCTTGGGGATATTGACTAATTCCCACAGCTCTGGCGACCAAGTAAGTAAATACAAGGCGATGATTTCATTCAGGCTGACAAGATGATTCTCAGCGATGGAGGAAGTGAAAATCGGGTGATTGCGATACCAACGCCATAGCGCGGTTTTAGCTGGATATTGAGTGTGCGGCAGCAGGTTTTTATGGCGCTGATACAAATCGGCCGGTTGATAATGCAGTGCCTCACTGCTCGTTATATTCGCCCCTTCAAATTGCTCATGCTGAAGGCCAAGCAAGTCGATGACTTGTCCTATGGCGTTTAACATGGGGCCTGCCACATCATCGATATAAACTTGATCGCCACTCATCACGATAAGAGCGGGGCGATCGTCCGCTAAACCCGTGTCGATTCTCTTGGCTAAATAGGTATCGGCGGCGACGAGCGCATCGTCACTGTGGTGATGCGGATTACGGCAAGAACCATGGAATACTTGGGTTAACTCTGGGGTAAAACGCACACTTGGCGTTGAGGCATCGCCATAGTTCAGCTGACTGATAGCGGCAAAAATATCCCCATGTTGGGCGGCGGACACTTGGTAGCTCATGACTCGATTAGGTGTGAGTAACTCTGGTCGCGACAGCATAATCAGATATTGATGGGCGTGCTGCCCGAGTGGCACATAGTGCACATCGGCATCCTGCAGCGGAAACTCCTGTTCCCCTAGACGCAACGTAAGCTCAGTTAATGGCTCACGACTCACAAACCACAGAGTAAAGTGTGTGGCATCGCAGTGGCGCAGCATAGGGCCTGCCAATATCAGAGGAAGTGTCGGACTCAAATTCAGCCTTTTGGTGCTTAGGTCAATCTCAAGTGAGTTAACCCTAAGTAAGTTTGGTTTAAAAGAGTAAACAAGTGCGTTGAATATGAAAAGCTTTTAGAATTGTCAGCCATACACATGAGTTGAAACTGAATGGGGCAATATGGCTAAGATCATGGTAACTGGCGCGACTGGGCTACTCGGCAGAGCTGTTGTAAAACAGCTTGAATTAACGGGACATGAGGTTGTGGCCACAGGTTTTAGCCGCGCAAGTGAACGAGTGCATAAACTCGATCTGACCGCCCCTTTGGCTGTCGAGGCATTTATCGCCCGCGAGCAACCGCAAGTCATAGTGCACTGCGCCGCCGAGCGTCGCCCCGATGTGTCGGAGCAAAATCCGCAGGCGGCATTGGCACTTAACTTAACCGCCAGCCAAGCCCTCGCTATGGCAGCTAAGGCCAATAATGCTTGGCTTATCTATATCTCCACCGACTATGTGTTCGATGGCACTCAGCCTAAGTACGCCGAAGATGCCGCCACTCATCCGGTTAATTTTTATGGAGAATCTAAGCTAAAGGGCGAAGAAATTGTGCTCAACACTCGTGCTGATTTTGCCGTGCTACGCTTGCCAATCCTTTACGGCCAAGTAGAGAAGCTGAGTGAATCTGCTGTGTTAGTGCTGATCAATCAACTGATTGAACGTAGGGCTCAGGGTGTCGATCATTGGGCCGTGCGAAGTCCAACCTCGACCGCCGATATTGCCCAAGCCATAGACAAGATGATTGCACAGCATATTGAAGCACCTATCGTGCAGGGGATTTACCACTTTAGCGCCGCAGAGACCATGACTAAGTATCAGATGCTGCTGACCTTAGGGGAGATTTTACAACTCAGCACGGCGCACTTAACGCCTGAGTCGACACCGACGGATAATGCCAAACGGCCAAGGGACTGTAGCTTGAGTTGTGCACGTTTGGCGACGCTCGGTATTCGTACTGACATTGATTTCGCCACTGGCGCACGCAAAGCATTAACGCAATCGAGTGGCGCACTGGCCGCACTCGGACTCACACTGTAGGAATGGCTATGGCTAAGATCTTAGGGACCAGTCTACAGGCCGCCGACCAAGTCGCATTACTGCGAAGCTTAGGTTTGCTGCTGCAAATTGGCTTAACCATGTTTGCCGCCGACACCTTTGGTCTTAGCCTGCAAATGGAGCCGTTAGTGCATGTGTTAGTGCTGGAGGTGTTATACCTGTCACTCACATTGGCGCTACGTAAACCTTTGTTTGCCAAGGAGCGTGGCCTCTTTATCGCGCTCAGTTTAGACACACTATTTTGGATCTCTTGGCTGCACTTTTCCGGCGGCGCGACTAATGCGTTTATCTCGTTATTACTGCTGCCGATTGCACTTGCGGCTGTGACTTTGCCAATCTGGGCGCCTTGGGCACTGACGGCTATTTCAACCTTAGCCTACAGCTTGATGATTTTTATTGTGCCGGAATCTCCCATGCAGCACCACGGTATGGACATGAGCTCCCACTATTTAGGCATGTGGTTTAATTTTGTGATTTCAGCTTTGGTGATGACAACCAGTGTGGCGTTAATCACTAAACGTATGCGCCGCCAAGACGCGCAGTTAGCTTATATGCGTGAAGGGCAATTGCGTCAGGAGCAACTCTTGGCCCTAGGCACGGCATCGGCGCAGATGGCGCATCAATTGGCCACACCGCTCTCAAGCCTGAGGTTGTTACTCGATGAAGTAAAAGAAGATATGAGCGGCACTTCGATAACAGTTGTCGAGATGGAGACTGCGTTAGGCCGCTGTGAACATACGCTCGCCGAGCTGCGATTGGCGACAGAGTCGATCCGCGATCGCCGCCAGCGGCCACAAAAGATCGCTGAGCTGGTGGACGGTTTAAAGCAAAAAACCTTACTGCTCATGCCGCAGACCGAACTGAACTGGCTGTTTACCTGTGCGCCTGAGCAACTGGCAGAGCAAAGCATTCTGACCGATATGAGTCTAACGCCTGCCATCATGGCCTTGATTGAGAATGCCGCCCGCGCCAGTGTCGAAACCCTAGGTGCGCCGCAGGTGGATATCAACTTAGATATCGCGCCAAGTGAAGCTCAAATCTATTTGCAGATCCGTGATTATGGCCCTGGTATCGCGCCCTCTTTATTGCCGCAATTGGGCACCTTATTAATTGAGAGTCCCAAGGGGTTAGGTGTTGCGCTGCTACTCAGTCATGCCAGCCTAGAGCGTTTGGGCGCAGAATTGATTCTGGCCAATCATCCCCAAGGCGGTACTGTGGCACAAATTCGCTTTACGATTCTAAAGGACAAAGCGGCATCGTTATCGCCCAACACTAAGGCCGCTGACGGAGTCAGATCATGAAACGTTTGTTAATCGTCGAGGATGACCTTTCTCTGGCGAGTATTTTAGGCCGACGGCTCACGCGCCACGGCTTTGAGTGCCGCCTAACCCATGATGCCAGTGATGCTCTGCTGGTGGCGCGGGAGTTTTGTCCTAGCCACATTTTGTTGGACATGAAGCTGGCCGAAGCTAACGGCCTAGGGCTAATTGTGCCTCTACGTAACCTGCTGCCTAAGGTGACCATGGTGTTGCTCACCGGTTATGCCAGTATCGCCACTGCGGTGGAAGCGATTCGCCTCGGCGCCGATAATTATTTAGCTAAACCTGTGGATACTCAAACCTTACTCGCCGCGCTGGAAATGGAAGGGCATTCTCATACACTTCAAGAAGATGAAGTCGATGACTCGCCCCTTAATCCTAAGCGTTTGGAGTGGGAACATATTCAGCAAGTACTCAATGCTAACCAAGGAAATGTGTCCGCCACCGCCCGCCAATTGGGGATGCATCGTCGCACCTTACAACGTAAGTTACTCAAAAAACCTGTGGGTGAAAGTGGCCATTTGAAGTAACCAAGGCAATGTGTCCGCCACCGCCCGCCAATTGGGGATGCATCGTCGCACCTTACAACGTAAGTTACTCAAGAAACCTGTGGGTGAAAGTGGACATTTGAAGTAACGCTTTATTTTCATAAGTTGGCAAGTGACGCCGACTCAAGCACATGACATAAGGATGCTGACGGGATTGAGACCGGCTTAGTGCGCCGCATTTGCGCATAAAAAATGCCACTCAAAAAAGGCTGAGTGGCATTAACAAGAAACGAGAAGTTTATCGATGAGTCGGCGCTAGGATTTTACGCTAGCGCCACGATACGATTATCTTATGCGATTAAAAGTTAACGGTTTCTTCGTTTGAGCAAGGGCCGTTAGTTTCACACACTTTATAGCTGAAGCTAGTGCCAGCTAGGTCAGTGAAACGGTCAATAAACGATGAACTGCTTGAAGTACCTACCGCAACGCTGTTACGGAAGATAGTGTACTCATCAGCGTTATGGCCTTCCCATGCGAGTGCAACACGAATGCTACCGCGACGAGATTTGTTAGCGTTTTTCACTGTCATTTCTAACGCCACTTCTGGTACTTCAACCGCAAATTCTTCAGAAGTGCTTGCTGTTGCGCCATCGTTGTCAGTCACTGTCAGTGTCACTGTGTAGTTGCCTGACTGAGCATACTGATGATTTACACTTGCGCCTGAAGCAGTAGTGCCATCACCGAAGCTCCAGCTCCATGCAACGACATCACCGTCGCTGTCAGTACTGGTGCTAGTGAAGCTACCGTTACCGTTGGCAAAGCTTGCCGTAAAGCCCGCTGTTGGATCTTGGTTTGGTATCTCATCGCCACCGTCATAAGCACCCACTAGGCTCACACCTGTGTAGCTGCTATAGCCACTGACCATGACCCAATAAGTTCCTGTTTGGGCTGGATCGATAGGGCAGCTTTCGGCATTACCGGCTTTGTATGGACGACAATCATAGCTACTAGAAGTAGGAGCTTGGCCGAATTTAACATACATGTCCGCATCACCCGTGCCGCCTGACATATTAAAGCTCAGGTTGGTTGCACCGCTCGCTACGTCGAGTTTGTAGTATTGTTTGCTACCAGATGCGCCCGCTAAACCCGTCACAGCGACACCGTTCGCGAGTTCAGTCGCTTCTGGTGGTGGCGGTGGTGGTGGCGTTTCACAAGGTGTGATACCCACAGCGGCAAACGCAGTAACCACATCGTCAGCACTTAAGCCTAAGTCAGTCGCCGCAGATTTAACGCCACAAGCGCCTTGCCAGAACAAGCTGTCAGCTGTCCAATATAATTGGTTAGCAACCACAAATGTTTGGAATGCAGTGCGTGTATCCCAGCCCGGTAAGTTTGCGAGTGTGTAGAAGGCTTTGTTGAAGACACCTGAACTGTGGTGTACGTCGATGCCATCATAGTAATCGTCGATATGGCCGATTGAGATTCCGTCTAAGGTTGGATCTGCCATGTAACGCAGTGCGCCATTGCCTTTAAAGATATCTGCGCCGACTAACCAGTCGTTCGTGCCGTGCATGTAAAATTCAGCAGCTTCACCCGCCATATCTGAGAAGGCTTCGTTCATGCCACCAGATTGAGCATCGTAAATCAGGCCTGAGTTTTGCTCAGTGAAACCATGGCTCACTTCGTGTGCCGAGACATCTAAGCTCACTAATGGATAGAAGGTCGTTGCGCCATCACCGAAGGTCATAGCACTGCCGTCCCAGAAGGCGTTTTCGTAGTTGCTGCTGTAGTGAACCCGCATGGTTAACTGGAAAGTTAACGGCGCAGTGTTGTACCACTCGCTATACATGTTGTAGATCACGTTACCGAAATAGTGCGCATCGTTTAATGGCGAGTAAGCACCGTTGATCTCTTTAACTGTATTGCGTGGGCAAGTATAAGAGAAGGCTGTTGCGCCTGATGTGGCACCGTTTAAGTTAACGGTTTTCACGTTAGGTGAGTTCATGGTGCAGGTATCACCGCTCACTTCAACGTCTAAGTAAGAAAAATCCGTACCGTATTCGTATTGGCCAGTCTTGATGTTACCGCCAGGACCTGTACCGCTCGCGGCGTGGTTAATCCCTTCCCAACGCTTGAGCACTTCACCTGAGTGCGCGTCAATCATAGTGAATGGACGGCTTGGCTCATCGCCATATACAACAAAAGACGTCACATAAACGAGGCGAGTTTTAGCCGCATCATCAAGGTAAAGCCATAATTTAGCTTGTTTGTTCTCAGCTTTTAGGCCAGCAACAGCTTTCTCTGACTTGCCACGAATGGCAATGTCTAACGCTTTGTTAGCCGTTAAAGTGGGTTTGACAAAATCAGCCGACTTTTCAATATTTTTTAATACGCGGCCAGACATGTCGCTGTAGAAGCCCATGCTCGATTGTGACGTTGCAACAGAGAAACCATAAACAGGCACGTCATGGAAATATTGTTGTAAACGTTGCTTCTGCTTGCCTTGACCTAGGTCGAGTTTTTTCTCGACTTTGAGTTGGCTACCTGCGTCTAAGTTGAACTGAGACACTAAGTTATTGCTTGAAGACGCGCTTCTGAGTGTGCCGACATCGACAACATCAGCAGCAAATGCTGATGTGCCTAACGTGGCCGACACAGCAATGAAGAGTAGCGACAGTTTTTTGTTTAGCATCATGCTTAAAATCCTTTTTCCGTTTGTCATTAACGTTGGAATGCCATACTGCTTAACTGGCTCGGGCGAGCGTTTTTTTATTGTAATTTCTACAGGGTCGTCGGCATCCCTCTGCCATGGCCGAATAGAATGAGCTGTTGCTCAGGCGGAAATTCTCAGATTTTTATTCTGTGCAAAGCGTGAATAACCGCATGACCTTAGATGTTATTTAAATGTAAAAGTGTTAACAATCGTACAAAGGAACTATCTTCAGCATTCATTTAGGTGCTTTTAAATTTGAATTAGGACTTTTGGGTAATAGCGATTTAGTCTAGTCAAATGGCGGGTTTTGTGAGTCGTAAAAAGTGCTTTATTGATTTATTTTCATTGTGTTAGGTTTGGATTGTTGGCGATGTTAAGCGAGTTGTTTCTAGGCGGGTGATTTTTAAGTGGGTAGATTTAAGGATTAGCGGTGCTTTTGGGCATAACCCTTTTTTAAGGGCAAAGATCCATCGCTTTGCCGGATTCATTTTGAAAAATGCACATTGTAATGGCCATTTGAAGGATGCACTTTGAAATATGCATTTTGCAAGAGTCCGTACGCATCGCGCGACTTGGCTCACTGTTCAGCTTATTTTACCAAGGTAACTCAGTGCCATCGTAGGCGAAAAAGCACCCTGTTTGTACCGGAGTGGCATTAGCAATGATAGGTAGCAAACAGTTGGCGACATACTCAGGTGTAAACAGTTTGCCTTTAGGCACACTCTGTTGAAAGGGTTGAGACAATGGCGTGTCAGTCGTGCCCGGATGCAGGGATAACACCACGCAGTGTTTCATACTTCGTTGCCACTCAATCGACAGTGTTTTGAGAAACATATTCAGCGCGGCTTTTGAGGCGCGATAGCTGTACCAACCACCTAATCTATTATCGGAAATGCTGCCGACTTTCGCCGATATCACGGCAAATTTTGCTGAGTCACTTTGTTTTAAGGCATGGCAGAAGTGCTTAGCCAGCATGACGCTGGGTAGGGTATTGAGCGTTAAATTGTGCTGGAAAAAGGCGATATCCAGTGACTGTAGGCTTTTTTCTGGCCCTTTATCTTGGGTGTGCAAAATCCCGACACAGTTAATCAGCCAATCTAATTCAGTGAGTTGTTCACTCAGCTGTTTAATCTCGGCCTCATTGGTCACATCTAGCGCATGCCATTGGATATTATTCTGCCTGTCGTTAGGAAGATGATGCCTGTAGGTGGCGTGCACAGTTGCGTCGGGATATGTCTCTTGGACTTGCTTAACCATAGCTTGACCAATACCCCCACTTCCACCGACGATAAGTACTTTCATGGCAAATTCTCCCTATCCAAATCTCTACATCAAACTTTCCATATCAAACTCTCTATATCCAAGAGTCACGATTAGGCCCAGTAATGCTAAGCACTAACACTCAGTGCTAATGGTTCAGCTATAAACGGTTTAGATGAACAAGATTGTGTTCGGCCGTGGCTAATATGGCGTGCCTTACGGACTCGTCCATTTTGTCCCAAGTTTGGTATAGCATGCCGATCCTGGGGTTCTGCGACAATCTTGCACGGTGTTTGTCCATAAAGCGCCAATAAAAGCTATTGAACGGGCAGGCGAGTGCGCCGCTGCGCTCTTTTATCTTGTAATGACAGCCGCTGCAGTAATCACTCATTTTATTGATGTAAGAGCCGCTGGCGGCGTAGGGTTTAGTACCGACAATGCCGCCGTCGGCAAACAATGCCATGCCGCGAGTGTTAGGCATTTCAACCCATTCGATGGCGTCAACATACACGCCTAAATACCACTCATCGACTTGATTTGGCTCGATTTCGGTTAATAGACAGAAATTGCCGATCACCATTAAGCGCTGAATATGATGGGCGTAGGCAAAATCTAATGATTGGGATAACGCTTGTCGCATGCAGTTCATCTTAGTGTCGCCATGCCAAAAATAATCGGGCAGCGTCCCATGGGCATTGAGTGCGTTAGTGCTGGCGTACTGCGGCATATTGGCCCAGTAAATGCCGCGAACGTATTCTCGCCAACCTAATATCTGCCGCACAAACCCTTCGACTTGGGCGATATCAATTTCAGCATTCGTTTGATAGCTGTCGATGGCCGCATTGATGACTTCTAACGGGCTGATTAATTTACTGTTAAGGCTGAATGATAGCCGACTATGGTACAAGCTCCACTTGGCGGGATGTTGCGCTGTCATGGCATCTTGAAAGCGGCCAAAGGAAGGCAAGCAAACCTGACAAAAATACGTTAATAGCTCGAGGCTTTGCGCACGGTTTATCGGCCATAGCAATGGCGCATCAATGCGACCCATGGTCGGGATTTGGTGACGCTCAAGCCTAGCGAGAATTTCAGTTACATCGAGGCTAAACATTAATGGCTCAGGCAAGACTTTTATATCCTGAGTTTTAAGCTTTTGACGGTTGCTGGCATCAAAGTTCCATTGCCCGCCGAGTGGCTTTCCATCTTGCATCAAGATGTTGAAGCGTTTACGCATACGGCGATAAAAGTGCTCCATCATAATGTGTTTGCCGACGGGGAACTGCGTATCGATTTCGTCAAACGGCAATATAAAGTGTTCTGTATCGACACAGTTCACCACGGCGGTATTGAGCTTAAGCTGACTCAATTGCTCAAGCAGGCGGTATTCATCTGGCCTTTGGTATTCAAACTTGATCGCGCCAACCTGCGTCACTTGATGTTGAATGAGCCCCAGTAGATCGCTATAGCCCTGAGTGTTATTGAAGGTGTCATCAAGGGTGAGATAGAGCACTTGATGCCCTTGCGCCCGCAGCTCTTGGGAAAATTGCGCCATTGCCGCAAAGAAGGCACATATCTTTTGCACATGATGGGTCACATAAGTGTTTTCTTGGTGCAGTTCTGCAATCACATACAGTACTTGATCATCAACGCGGTTAAACCAAGAATGCTGGGCATTGAGTTGATCGCCTAAAATTAACCTGACGGTATGGAATTGCTGTAATTGCATTAAGTGGACTCGTTGAATGACAATTTTCAATTGAGGGTTACGGTTAAATGGGGGATTGGGATCAATCTGAAGGTAGCTCTACAGGGGGAA
>NZ_JAMTCC010000047.1:0-34773 GCF_025370265.1 Shewanella septentrionalis
CCGGACTCACGCAATTTATTCCAACGCCCCGCGGCAACTTCGCAGGGGAGGGTGAACTTCTGTAGCCAATGTGTGGTCTGTTAATCTAGAAAGAGCAGCACCTATCCCATCTTTCATTCGTATTTAAAAAGAGCACTAGCACTCTATTTCTCTAAAATGTTACAAGGGGTTCTTGCCAATAAAAATTTTACCTCATATTTCTTAAATACCTTTTATAGTCAGACTTACGTATAAGCTTTACCCAGGCAAAAAAAGAAACCATTCTAAATTTCAACGCAAGGTAAATTAGCTTTCTTGCAGAGTCTTTTTTCTCGTATCGTTTTTCTGTTATATCTAATGTTTCTTTTTCAAATTCTGCTATTTTTGACTTTATAGCCTCTCTCTTTTTTGAATTCATCGACATAGCTTTTTTATTATCGTTATCATTTGTTGGGCACGCCTCTCCCTCTTTGTTTATGTCAAGATATTTTTCCATCAACAATGCATATTCAGCTTCTTTTTCGACAGAATTGTTTTCATTTATAGAATTTAAAATAGACCTTGATTTCCTTGCTATTTCTATATAGGAGTTACCAACAAAGCGATGTTGAGCAGTTTGCTTTTCCAACCCCAAAAAACCAATTATTGCAGTTGAAATACCAACTAAGAGAGGGAGGATATGCCCAAGAAACTCTAAAAATAAAGATGATTTATTATTTTCCTGTGATAAGAACGCGCCTAAAAATTTTAAAAAGGTTTCCCCAATACCAGAAGCGATTATTGCAGAACCAATAACGGCAAATATCCCTAATCCAATTCTGAGCTTATTTTTTCTGTCGGCGGCTATAAAGTGCCTATCTTTTCCAATTTTGCAATCGATCTCTAGGTTCGCAATTTCTATTCGCTTTTTCTTATCCATTTTTGATTCCATGAATACTAGTAAATTTTGTTATTTATTGTAAATCAATAGCATAAACTGTTTTTAATTTTCCTGTAACTTAGAATTACTGGCAGACACCCTCAATAAAAGATCGTGCGTGCAAAACGCACTTGGTATTAACAGCCAACACCGAGGCTACAGAAGTTCACTCCCCCTCGGAGTTGCCGCAGGGCGAATAGGCAAATTGCGTGAGTCTCGCCATGGATGGCGAGCTAGCTTTCGCAGGTGCAAGGACGCATCCTTCGGAAGCGGTAGCAAATTTGGCTATGAGCACAAGGGGCTTTCAACTCCGTTAGGGGCGTCTTGGAGAATCCAAGGAGGATAGGACGAGCAGTCCTCCTTGGTCGACTCTTGATTAAAAATCAGGGGGGTGAAGCCCCACGACCTTGATTCATCTCGGCCGTAAGGCCGCAAACATATAGACAGCCAACATTAAAACTCAATTATTACACGCACTTTCCATCCGATGACTTATCGGAAGAAAGTGCTCGGCTGATGCCGCCGAAGATGACACTCAAGAAACCAATACTGACATCTTTTTGTCGCTCATCGGCGCTGCCCGTATCGTGGCCGCTCGCCTCACGCATGCTTTGATTATTGTTGGTTCCGCGTACAAAATCGCAGGACGCATTGCTGGTATTGTTCACCGAGCAGGCACTGAGTAAAGCGATCATTAGGCCGCAAAGGGCAAGGCGTAATCTTGGCATATTAGTTCAACACTTCTTCTAATGCCTTGAGGCATAAAGAAACATTCTCACGGCGGGCACCAAAGCCCATCAGACCGATGCGCCATGCTTTACCCGCAAGGGCGCCAAGGCCTGCACCGATTTCGAGGTTGTAATCCTTCAGTAAACGAGTGCGCACTGCGGCATCATCCACACCAGCGGGGATATAAACCGTATTCAGCTGCGGTAGGCGATAATCTTCGGCCACTACAAAATTTAGCCCTAACTTTTCCAGCCCAGCACGCAGCACTAAGTGCATTTCATGATGGCGTTGCCATGCATTCTCTAAGCCTTCGGCCGCCAAAATACGCAGGGATTCATGCAGTGCATACAGGGCGTTCACTGGCGCAGTGTGATGATAACTGCGTTTGCCGCCCGCGCTGGTCCAATAGGCCATCACTAGACTTTGATCGAGGAACCAACTTTGCACTGGGCTTTTACGATTCTTGAGTTTTTCGACGGCAGCAGGCGAGAAAGACACAGGTGATAAACCCGGTACACAGGAGAGGCACTTTTGACTGCCAGAATAAATAGCATCTATGCCCCATTCATCGACTCTTAACTCGACGCCACCAAGGGAAGTCACAGCATCGACTATGCTCAAGCAACCATAGGTTTTGGCTAATGCACACAAGGTCTTGGCATCGGACAAAGCACCAGTAGAGGTTTCGGCGTGCACAAAGGCTAAAAACTTGGCATCGGGATTGGCTTTAAGCGCCGCTTCAACCGCAGCAGGGTCGACAGGCGCGCCCCACTCATTGTCCACCAGCACTGCAATGGCGCCCACGCGCTCGACGTTTTGGCGCATACGCTCACCAAACACACCGTTACGACAGACAATAACTTTCTCACCCGGCTCGACTAAGTTAACGAAACAGGTTTCCATACCCGCACTGCCCGGCGCAGATACCGCCATAGTCATTTCGTTTTTAGTTTGGAAGGCGTATTGGATCAGGCTCTTAAGCTCATCCATCATGCCGACAAACAGCGGATCTAAGTGGCCGATTGTCGGTCTGGACTGCGCCGCAAGCACTTCGGGATAAACATCCGACGGGCCTGGGCCCATCAAAATACGGCGAGGAGGATTAAAAGCGGTAAAACGCGGTGCTGGTAACATCATGTCTCCTTAATGCGTGCAGGTCGAGGTCTCGTTCTTATGAGCTAATACTGGTCAGCAAAGCAAGCTAACTTTTACAAGTGCATAAACGGCTAGAGTATTAAGTCTACAAAACTACCACAAAAAAGGGCGCATGTGCGCCCCTCCTTTAGCCTAAGTTGTCACAAAACTGGCTTTAATACTAATGGCCGTTATGACTGTATCTTATTGTTTACGTTACCCGCATTTAAAAACAGCTGATAGGCAGGACTTTGGGTTTCCTCTTGATAGACGAAACCCAACTCAGTTAAAAACTGTTGGAACGGCAAGGCATCACTCGCGGGCACTTCAAACCCAGCCAGCACTCGGCCAAAGGCCGCGCCGTGGTTGCGATAATGGAACAGACTAATGTTCCATTTGCTCTGCAAGGTAGTTAAAAACTTCAGCAGCGCACCGGGATGTTCAGGGAATTCGAAGCTAAACAAACGCTCTTCTAAAGGCTCAGGTGGATGGCCGCCGACCATATAGCGCACATGCAATTTCGCGGTTTCATCGCCGGATAAATCCTGCACTTCAAAATCGTTAGCCTCTAAGGTAGCGATGATTTGTTCAAGTTCGCCTTGGCCTCTGCTTAGGCGAATGCCAGCAAACACCACGGCCAGATCGCGACTGCTGAAACGATAGTTGAACTCTGTCATCACCCGCTTATCGAGTAACTCACAGAATTTTAAGAAACTTCCCGGACGTTCAGGGACTTTCACTGCCAGTACTGCTTCTTTTTGCTCACCGAGTTCGCAGCGTTCAGACACATAACGCAAACTGTGGAAATTCACATTCGCGCCACTCAAAATTGCGGCCAGCTTTTCGCCATTGCCGAAGTAGCCTTTACCGCTGTCGCCACTGCCATTGGCGCTGACATATTTTTTAAGTCCAGCTAAGGCCAAAGCCCCAGCAGGTTCGGCGATCGCACGGGTGTCTTCGAAGATATCTTTCACCGCAGCGCAGATTTCATCAGAGGTCACAGTCACCACTTCATCAACATACAGTTTGGCGACTCGAAACGGCTCAGTACCGATACGCTTCACCGCCACACCGTCGGCAAATAAACCGACTTGCGCCAGTGTCACCGGCTCGCCCGCCTCCATCGCCGCCTTTAAACAGGCGGCATCTTCTGGCTCGACGCCGATAATTTTCACCTGCGGCATCACCGCCTTGTAATAGGCTGCGATACCCGCGATTAAACCGCCGCCGCCCACGGGCACAAATACCACTTCGAGATCGCGCTGCTGCTGCAACATCTCTTGGGCGATAGTGCCTTGGCCTGCGATCACGGCTTCATCATCAAAGGGCGCAATGTAAACTCGGCCCTCTTCTTTCGCCAGCGCCATCGCAAAACCATTGGCTTGATCGAAGGCTTGGCCGTGCAATACCACGTTGCCACCTAAACGGCGCACCGCATCGACTTTGATATCGGGCGTCGTCTCAGGCATCACAATCACAGCATCCACGCCGCGACTCGCCGCCGACATCGCCACACCCTGAGCATGATTGCCTGCCGAAGCGCACACCACGCCGCGCTGACATTCTTCTTTCGTCAGCTGGGCGATACGGTTATAGGCACCGCGTAACTTGAAGGAGTGCACTGGCTGCATATCTTCGCGCTTCAAAAATACCTGACAACCTAAACGCGCCGATAACTTGTTCATGCTTGAAAGCGGCGTCACTTTCGCTATGTCATACACAGATGACAACAGGATTTTTTGCAGATAGCTTTGTGCCAACTGAAAATGTGCTAAATCCGTCCGAGCTTGCGATGCAAGTGGCAACATATTAGTCCTCCAGTTTACTGCGATCGCGCACCGCGCCCTTATCGGCACTGGTGGCGAGCATGGCGTAGGCCTTAAGCGCGAGTGATACATAACGTTGGCGACCGATAGGTTTCCACGCCATTAGGCCAAGACTGTGCATTTTTTCGCGGCGAGCATTGAGTTCAACATCACTTACTGCCAACTTGATGCTGCGCTTTGGAATATCAATTTCGATGCGATCGCCATTTTCAATCAAGGCGATTGTGCCGCCCGCAGCCGCTTCGGGTGAGACGTGCCCAATCGATAAACCTGAAGTGCCACCGGAGAAACGACCGTCGGTGATCAGCGCACAGGCCTTGCCTAAACCGCGTGATTTTAAGTAACTGGTTGGGTACAACATTTCTTGCATACCCGGGCCGCCTTTCGGGCCTTCATAACGGATAACAACCACATCACCCGCCACCACTTCGCCGCCTAAGATACCCGCCACTGCGTCATCTTGGCTTTCATAGACGCGCGCCGAGCCGATGAAGGTCAGATTCGATTCATCCACGCCCGCCGTTTTAACTATACAACCGTTCTCGGCCACGTTGCCCGACAATACGGCAAGGCCACCTTCTTGGCTGAAGGCAAATTCGCGGCTACGGATACAGCCTTCTTGTCTGTCGTTATCCAGTGACGGCCAGCGACAATCTTGGCTAAAGGCTTTAGTGGTCGGGATGCCCGCAGGCCCCGCCATAAAGAAGTGTTTTACTTTTTCATCTTGCGTCTGCATCACATCGTACTGGGCCAATACCGATTTCAAGGTCCCGCTGCCCGGCGTGCCGTCATTGTCGGCCGCCACATGGAACACATCGGTATGCAGTAATCCGGCTCTGTCGAGCTCGCCCAAAATCCCCATCACGCCGCCAGCACGGTGCACGTCTTCCATATGGTATTTAGGCGTCGATGGTGCAACCTTACAAAGGTGCGGCACAAGGCGCGACATACGGTCGATATCCGCCATGGTAAAATCAACATCGGCTTCCTGCGCAGCGGCTAATAAATGCAATACGGTGTTAGATGAACCGCCCATGGCGATATCTAAGGTCATAGCATTTTCGAAGGCTTTAAAGTTGGCGATATTACGTGGCAATGCCGATTCATCATCTTGATGATAATACCGTTTTGCCAGCGCCATCACGCGACGACCCGCTTCCAAAAACAGCTCGCGGCGATCGGCGTGGGTTGCCAGCATAGAGCCGTTACCCGGCAGCGATAATCCTAGCGCTTCGGTTAAACAGTTCATTGAGTTGGCGGTAAACATACCAGAGCAAGAACCGCAGGTTGGGCACGCGCTACGCTCGATTTTGGCACTGTCTTCATCGCTCACGTTCGAGTCGGCGCCCGCCACCATAGCATCGACTAAATCGAGTTTGATGAGTTTATCCGACAACTTAGTTTTACCCGCTTCCATCGGTCCACCAGACACAAATACGACGGGAATATTGAGGCGCAGCGCCGCCATCAACATGCCGGGGGTGATCTTGTCGCAGTTGGAGATACACACTAAGGCATCGGCGCAGTGGGCGTTAACCATGTATTCCACACTGTCGGCGATAAGCTCACGCGATGGCAGACTGTAAAGCATGCCACCGTGGCCCATGGCAATACCGTCATCGACGGCGATCGTATTGAATTCTTTTGCGATACCGCCCGCTTCTTCAATGGCGCTCGCGACGAGTGAGCCCATGTCTTTTAAGTGCACGTGGCCCGGTACAAATTGAGTAAAGGAGTTAGCAATGGCGATAATTGGCTTACCAAAATCATTGTCTTTCACCCCTGTGGCGCGCCATAACGCACGTGCACCCGCCATATTGCGGCCTTCGGTACTGGTAGCTGATCGTAACTTTGGCATTGACTGTATCCTTTATCTCAAATCGAAAATCGTATTCTTAATTCACATGGCGAATGCTGCACTTGCCGCATTCCCCTCAATATCTGGCACTCATAGTCACTCAACATCATGGACTAAAATGCACCTAAGCAAGGCCTTAAGCATTCGCCGTTTGTTGTAAGCTCAGCGGTAACAATACCTTACATTGAGTCACATCAATCAGTTTATTCAGCTGATTACTTAACAGTTCGATGGCGCGTTCGCTATCGACTTCCATATCCAGTGACAGGCTCGCATCGTCATTCATGCGCATCTGCATTTGGGTAATCGTAAAGCCACGATGGCGAGTCACGCGCAAAACACGCTCAAGCACTTCGGGGCGCTGTTGAACCGTTAATTCCAGAGAGTGGATCATGTTTGTTTCTCCATTTCATCCATCATATCGCTGTTTGATGCGCCGGGGGGCACCAGTGGCCAAACGTTAAAAGCATCGTCGATTGCAACGTGTAACAAATACGGGCCCTTAGCCGCTAACATTTCGGTTAAGGCTTCTTCCACTTCGTCGGAAGAGAAAATCGTGCGGCCGGGGATATCAAAGGCGGAGGCCAATAAAACAAAATCTGGGTTATCGGATAAATCCGTTTCGCTGTAGCGTTCTTCAAAGAATAGCTGTTGCCACTGTTTCACCATGCCAAGCTTTTGGTTATCAACCAGCACGATTTTCACTGGCAGCTTGCGGCGTTTGATGGTGGTCAGTTCCTGCACATTCATCATGAAAGAACCATCGCCAGACACAGTAACTACAGTGGCATCGGGACGGGCCACTTGCGCACCAATCGCGGCGGGTAAGCCAAAGCCCATAGTGCCTAAGCCCGCGCTGGACAGATGATCTTCTGGACGGCGGAACCACATATGCTGGGCCACCCACATTTGGTGCTGACCCACATCGCAGCACACTACGCTGTCTTCGGGTAATTTATTGGCTAAGCGGCGCAGCAGCGCAGGCGCATAGATCAAACTGCCGGGGTGTTGATAATCCCATTGATGCTTACGGGATAAATGCTCCACCTCGGCCTGCCAAGGCGTGATGTTCATCGACATGGCTAAGGCAGGTAAGATTTGGCGTAAGTCACCAGCGATTGCCACCTCAGGCATACGCAATTTACCCAGTTCGGCGGCGTCGATGTCTAAATGGATCACTTTGGCCTTGTCGGCAAAGCTCGCTAAACGGCCGGTGACTCGGTCGTCGAAACGGGCACCCACCACGATCAGCAAATCGCAATCCTGTACCGCTAAGTTAGCTGCCTTGCCGCCATGCATGCCTAACATGCCTAAGTAGCCGGGTGTGCCGTGGGCGATACTACCCAGCCCTTTCAAGGTTGCGACCGAAGGTATGCCCGTCACTTTGATAAACTCACGCAGTTGATCGACCGCGCCCGCCATGCCCACACCACCGCCGACATACAACATAGGCTGTTTAGCCTCAGCCAACAGTGCACGGGCAGCGTCGATATCACTCATCTCGGCTTGGGGTTCGTTCATCACGGCCAGCAAAGGTGTGCGATATTCCAATTGGGCGATTTGGATATCCTTCGGGATATCGACCAGCACAGGGCCAGGGCGACCGGATGCAGCGATTTCGAAGGCTTGATACAAGGTTGGGATCAGGTCGTTGACGTCTGTCACCATGAAACTGTGCTTAGTGCAGCTCAGTGACATGCCCAGCACGTCGATTTCTTGAAAGGCGTC
The DNA here is from genome assembly GCF_025370265.1 of Shewanella septentrionalis. Lineage (NCBI taxonomy): Bacteria > Pseudomonadati > Pseudomonadota > Gammaproteobacteria > Alteromonadales > Shewanellaceae > Shewanella > Shewanella septentrionalis. The sequence continues at coordinate 8,174 of NZ_JAMTCC010000047.1, forward strand.
GGTGCCGATAACGGCGGTAGAAACTTGGCCTGTGATGGCCACCATAGGCACTGAATCTAACAGCGCGTCGGCTAAGGAAGTGATCAAGTTAGTCGCGCCAGGGCCTGAAGTCGCAAAGCACACGCCAGTTTTACCGCTGGCTCTTGCGTATCCTACGGCGGCAAAGGCGGCGCCTTGTTCGTGACGGCTGAGCAGATGTTCGACAGGGCTTCCATAGAGGGCATCGTATATTGGCATAATGGCACCACCTGGGTAACCAAACACTGTGGTGACGCCATGTGCTGCTAACACTTTAATTACCGCATCTGCGCCTCTGATCATCTGCCCTGGTTCCATATTCTCTCTCGCTACGTTAGTCCTGAATTGCCGAAAATCGACGCTAATTTTTTACTCTTTCGAAGCTTAGGACCTTGCTCTAGGCCCTAAAACGAAGAACCCCCCGGTCCTTTCGGAGCGGGGGGTTCTTTCGAAACTTCTAACCTTTTAGGTCTATCAGTTCGCCATGCGCCGCCCCCGCTGTGATTTAATAATCACGACGGTAATAATCACGAGAATGAGCTTGGCAGCTTGGTTAAACATCAATATGGATTCCTAATCGGTGTTTCTAAAATTGGGATATTGCATGAAAGTTAGTTTCGCTTTGGACTTTGCCCGACCGCGAGCTATTAGCTTTACCATAAAGCGACAGCCAAACACAATAAAAAATATCTTTTGTCAAAAAAATTCAGCTTCCCTGCCGAGACAATGCAAAACAACAAAGTAAAACGTTAACTGTTGATCCTCAGTCGGCGCGATTCACCTACCATAGGATTCATTCACTGAACGCACATTCACCATCGAACGCTCACTGAAGATTCACTCACTAACTATTAACTCACTAACAATGTCGTTTTTGCCCGCTCGACAACCCACTGAACAGGAAAAATTTGTTTCTCACTAAGCTGATTCATCACTAAGCAAGCTCAAGATGCGCGTTTCAGTCTCTGAGGTTGCTTGGGAACTGAGCTGAGACCCAAGTCCTTTGAGTCTCAACCCTCTCCCCCAATGCTGGGCTTAATTAACGATCAATTAAGCCTCAACAATGCTCTTCATATCTGTCATGTAACCGCGAAGTTCAGCGCCAACATATTCCACTGCCGTTTCACGAATCGCTTCGTTAACTGCGATGAGCGTTAGGTTGTCGACACCGGTTGCGCTGTCTTTCAGGCCAGCACCTAAATACTCAGATGACATGGCATTAACGTAGTCGCGCAGCATAGGTACGGCGGCGTGATTGAACAGGTAGCAACCGTATTCGGCCGTGTCTGAAATCACCACGTTCATCTCATACAAACGCTTACGGGCAATCGTATTAGCGATAAGTGGGGTTTCGTGCAGTGACTCGTAATAAGCCGACTCTTCCACGATACCCGCAGACACCATAGTGTCGAACGCCAGTTCCACACCCGCTTTGATCATAGCGACAAGGAAAATACCTTTGTCGAAATAGGTTTGTTCGTCGATATGCTCGCTCGATACGGGCGCATTTTCGAAACCTGTTTCGCCAGTTTCGGCTCTCCAACGCAGTAAGTTCGCATCATCGTTCGCCCAATCTTCCATCATAGTGCGAGAGAATTCGCCGCTGATGATGTCATCCATGTGCTTTTCAAATAATGGCTGGAGGATTTCTTTTAAATCTTCTGCAATTTCAAATGCTTTAATCTTGGCTGGATTAGATAAACGGTCCATCATGTTAGTGATGCCGCCGTGTTTCAGCGCTTCAGTGACCGTTTCCCAACCTTGCTGGATAAGCTTGGCCGCGTAGCCTGGCTCAACGCCATCGGCGATCATTTTCTCGTAACCTAAGATGGCGCCCGTCTGCAACATACCGCACAGAATGGTCTGCTCGCCCATTAGATCTGACTTCACTTCAGCGATGAAAGACGACAGTAAAACACCGGCTCTGTCGCCACCCGTTGCACTGGCGTAGGCTTTAGCAATCTCTAAGCCGTCACCGTCTGGATCGTTTTCTGGGTGAACCGCAATAAGGGTTGGCACACCAAAACCACGTTTGTATTCTTCACGCACTTCAGTGCCTGGGCACTTAGGGGCAACCATCACCACAGTGATATCGAGACGAACTTGCATGCCCTCTTCAACGATGTTGAAGCCGTGTGAGTAAGACAAGGTAGAACCTTGCTTCATCAATGGCATAACCGCGTTAACCACGTTGGAATGCTGTTTGTCCGGCGTCAGGTTAAGTACCAGATCCGCTGCGGGGATTAATTCTTCAAACGTACCGACACGGAAACCGTTGTCAGTCGCTTTTTGCCATGAGGCACGTTTCTGTTCAATCGCTTCAGGACGCAGGGCAAAAGAGATATTCAGACCCGAATCACGCATGTTCAAGCCTTGGTTAAGACCTTGAGCACCACAACCTAAAATAACAATATTCCAATCTTTGATGTAGTTACAGCCGTCGCTAAACTCAGAACGATCCATGAAACGACATTGGCCAAGCTGTGCTAATTGTTGACGTAAATTCAGAGAGTTAAAATAGTTAGCCATCTGATATACCACCTATAAGTCAGAAATTTTGGACGCAACCAAACTAACATAATGTTACGGCTTGGTTGTGATTGAAATCACTATAACCCATGCTTATCATTGCTTAAAATGATATATTCGGAACTTCATATTGCATTATGCGCAACGTCAACTGCAATCATGGATCAGTAACACTAACAGTAACATCGGCGCCAATATGCGGTCCCCAATCACGCAGTCACTCAAGCCAAGGCTCAAGCTCAGACTAAACAGGATAAGTCATGGATATTCGTACCCTCAAATTGTACCTGCACTTATGTGACAGTTTGCACTTCGCCAAGACAGCGGAACAGATGCATGTGAGCCCATCGACCTTAAGCCGAGTCCTGCAAAGATTAGAAGAAGAAGTGAACGCTAAGCTATTAGAGCGGGATAATCGCAGCGTGACCTTAACCCACGCGGGACACGAGTTTAAGCGGTTCGCCGAGCAGACTTTGAACCATTGGAGCACGCTCAAGCACAGTATCGATCTTAAGCAGGACGTGCTGCGCGGTCGGTTAAATCTGTATTGCTCGGTCACCGCTGCCTACAGTCATTTACCGGGTTTATTGGATTTATTCCGCCAAGAACATCCCTTCGTCGAGATTGCCTTAACCACGGGAGATGCGGCGAACGCGCTGGCAGAAGTGCAGCAGAATCGCGCCGATATCGCCATCGCCGCCCTGCCCGATCCGTTTCCCAGCTGCTTACACTTTGCCAAAATCGACGATGTGCCGCTGTCGATTATCGCCCCAACCATACGTTGCGCGGTGCAGCAGCAGATTTCCCAAACGCCCATCGATTGGTCGAGCGTGCCCTTTATTATTCCCGACCATGGCCCCGGACGTCGCCGCGCCGATAACTGGTTCAAACAAATGGGCATCAGCCCTAATATTTACGCCCAAGTGTCGGGCCAAGAAGCGATCGCCTCTATGGTAGCGTTAGGCTGCGGTGTGAGTATGAGCCCAGAAGTGGTAATCAATAACAGCCCAGTGCGGGATCGCATTCAACTGCTCTCGTCGCCGGTTGCGATTCCGCCGTTTGAGTTAGGTTGCTGCTGCAAAGTAAAACGGCTCGACGATCCCATTGTAAATGCGTTTTTGGATGTGATTTAAACGGGGAAAGTAATACAAAAATAAAGTGCGAGTGAAGAGTTTCAACGAGATATAAAGCCGAAACGGCTCTCAAAAAGCTAAAAACTTAGCGAAAGAGAACCGCTTCATTATCGAAGAGTTGCTATCAAACTGGTGCTAACGAACTATTGCCACAAGATTTCTATCGCAAGGCAATCAACACAAGATGACAGGATTACACATCTGGCGAGTTGAGCTTATCGATAGGATCGATGCGGGTAACCAATAGCTGATCGACCTTGTAAGAATCGATATCGACCACCTCAAATTTATAGCCCGCATAGTTCACGAAATCGGTACGCTTAGGGATTTTACGCAGCATATACATCATAAAACCGGCAATGGTTTCGTAGTTCTGATTATGCGGGAATTCTTCGATGCCGAAGGCGCGCATGACGTCGGTAATAGGTGTTACCCCATCTACTAACCAAGAGTTGCTATCCCGGGCGATGATCTGCTCTTCGCTCTCGTGCAATGACCAAGCCCCCATCACGGCGCGCTGCAAATCGTTGGTCGTAACAATCCCGACCACTAACGCATATTCGTTCATAACCACGGCAAAATCGGCGCGGCTATTCTTAAAGTATTCCATAGCCTCTGATAGGCTCAAAGTATCAGGAATGATCAGCGAAGTGTGGACTAAGTTACTGCCTTTTAAGGTGATATTCTCACCGTTGATCACACGGATCAGCAATTCTTTTGCATCCACAAAGCCTTTGATCATATCTAACTGACCATCGCAGACGAGGAACTTAGTATGGGGATCTTCAGAAATCTTACGCTTGATATCTTCTTCGCTGTCTTGCAGTAAAAAGTACACTAAGCTTTCACGGGCCGTCATGGCAGAAGTTACAGAAACGGTTTGCATTTCAAACACATTTTCCATCATCTGTTGTTCACCGCGATCTAGTACCCCAGCTTCGGCTCCCGCATTCATCACAGCATAAATGTCGTCAGAGGTGATGGCATCGTTACGCACGGTTGGGATTTGCAGCAGTTTAAAGATGCCGCTCGCCATGCCATTGAAAAACCATACTAATGGACGCAATAGCACAATACAGAAAGACATAGGCCCAACAACGGCTAATGCGACGGGCTCAGGCATCGCCATCGCAATGCGTTTTGGCATCAAATCGGCCACCAGAATAAAGGCACTGGTGACGACAACAAAGGATAAAATAAAGCTCAGTTGGCTCAACCAAGGATCGGTCAGCAAAGGCGATAGTAATTCATAGAAATAAGGTCGAAATGCCGACTCACCGACGATACCGCCCATGATAGCAACGGCATTAAGCCCGATTTGTACCACAGTAAAAAAGCTGCCGGGAACGGCTTGTAACTGCAACACTTTTTCTGCGCGGGCATCGCCCTCATCGGCCAATTGACGTAAACGGATTTTACGTGAAGCGGCAAGTGCAATTTCTGACATAGAGAAGAAACAACTCGCACCGATTAGGCACAATATAATCATCACGTTATCAAACAGACTCATGTAACACCTTTCATTTAACACTGGACTAACTAGGACCAACCCGCGCTTTATGGCTCGCGAGTCAGCTGAATTCATTTTATTGGGGCACAGTTTGCTAGGGGTTATCCAGCCTAAAAACCGTTCAAACGGCTGTGCCAGCTCCTTGCTACCCTAAGATAAAAAGCACTTACATTGCCGTTTTAGGCTGCTCTGAGTATATCTGCAAATTCACGGCTTAGGCGCGACTCGACATCATTAAGACATCTCAGTGCGGTGGCTTTGATATTGAGCTGCTAGAACGTACATTTAAGCCAATGAAATTGACTAGGCAGTCGTGGCTTTCGCTTAGTTGCGTTACGAGAAATACGTCCAGAATGGCAGCATGGATGTCACTCAGAGTGCATCGCTAAATCGACTATGGGCGACAGATTATATCTCATTTGCCGCCTAATATTACCTCACCTTGAGTAATTTTTATCTTAACGATGGATCTACAGCACGGTTTCATGCAAATGTTATCAATTAGTTGGCATGATTGAATGCGGTCTGTGACATAAAGAGGTTCAGCTGATTTAGCCTAAATATCGCCAGATGGCTAAATGACGAACGCTGATGACCTAAGCATTGCTTAAGCATGGAGATAGGACAATTTGAGGCTTAATCCCACTCATTAAGCGCAGAGAGCACCTAATGATGGAGCAATACTCAACTGGTGCCGAACAACAAAAGACTGCAATAGGTATAGGCACAAGGCTGACTTGCCCCTATGCCATTAAATCACTTCAACTTCGACCCTATTACGCCCTTTATCCTTAGCGCGATAGAGACAAACATCGGCACGGCGTAACACGTCGGGCATCTTAAGTCCCGAGACCTTATCTAATGGCAAAAACACGCTGCCAATACTAATCGTTACCGCTGCCAACGGTGATGCTTGATGGGGAATACTGAGTTGCTCGACGAGATAACACAGTTGCGTGGCAATAGCCGTTAACTGCGCAGGTGAGACGTGCTCAACGACTAAGGCAAACTCTTCGCCCCCGATGCGCGCCAACAAAGCATTGTGCGGCAGGATATCGCACTGCGCTAAGGCATCCGCCACACGCTTAAGCACTAGGTCACCTTCAATATGACCATAAGTGTCGTTATAGGATTTAAAATAATCGACGTCCAACATCAACAGCCCCGCTGGCGTCTTGGTCTGTAGCACAGTCTCTAGCCTTTCGGTAAAAGGACGTCTATTCGCTAACCCAGTCAACTCATCGGTTTCGGCCTTTTCTTTCAATTGAGTATTGGCAGTAACCAGCGCTTGTTGCAGCACTATCATCTGCCGCTCTTTTTGCTCGCGCAGCAGTAACTCGTTCAATGCGGACGCAAACTGAGTCAGCATATTCTTTTTCTGGGCATTCCAGTTCAGTGGCCGCGACACCGTCGACAGCGAGAGCAATCCCAATAACTCCCCAGCATTTTTAATCGCAAAGGCGGCAATCGAGCAAATGCCCACGGATTTCATCACCTCATATTCCTGTGGAGAGAAGCCCTTTAACGCCTCAAGATCCTCAATCACTAAGGTCGATTCTGTTTCGAATTTTTTAGCAAGCTGAGTAATGTTGTCCACCGAAATCCCTTGGACCTTGTTAGCATGTAACTCGCTGGTCCAAAAACTGCGGTAATAAGCATGCTGTTGATGAAATTCGAGAATGCTCACCCTCTCAACATCAAACAACTGACCTATTCTGTGGCACACCTCAGTTAAGGTTTTATCTACATTGCAGGTATCGATACTCAAAAATTGCAACGAAATCTCTGCCAGCAACTGATTCGACTGCGACTGCCAGTCCAGTTCTTTGGTCCGCTCTTTCACTAAGTCCGACAATAAATGCTGCTGTTGCTGTAACGCACGTTGATGGCGTTTATTGATAGCGAGGTCGTTACGTATCCTTTGATACATGGCCTTAAGTGACAATGCCACATGGGCGATCTCGTCAGGACTGGCGGTCACCGTCTCTGGCACAGATAACTTCTTTAGCGATTTAAGATTGATTTTATTAGTAAAATCTTCCAATGCCGACAATCTATCCGTCACCATGAGTCGCACTAAGGTCAAGATCAAATAGATCATCAGCAGGGTCTTTAAGCCATTGCCAAGCACAATAAAAATCAACTGCCGCCACAGCTCGTAGTAAAGCTGGTTGGTGTCTAAGCCTACGGTTAAGGTTGCGATCAGCTGATCTTGATAAGTCACAGGATAATGAAACAGGGTTTGCGACTCGTCATCGGTTAACAGCGGTTTACCCAGCTGCATAGTAACGCCGTCGATACTGTCTAAATGCACACTCGACACTAACGGCATCATCCCTAAACCAGAGAGTAAATCAGATAGCAGGCTGCGGTCGACATCCCACAGCGACTTCGCCACGCTCGGCAGAATAGATTCTGAATATTCGCGGATATCCGACGTGGCATTGTCGATACTATCCTGATAGTTCCAAATCAACTGCACCAGCATAGTTAACACTGCAAAAAATGAGCTCACCCCGATGATGGTCAGCGTCATCTTATGACTAATAGAATGATTTCGATGCTTCATGTACACCCGTTATTACGCCTTGAAGGGCAACTTATTCAAAATCTGAGACTGGAAAATCTGCGGCCAATCCCGAGCAACTAACATTTGATAAAATGCCGAATCAGGCAGTAAAACGCCGAACAAGGTGACATTGTCATAGGGAATATAGTGCTTATGCTGCTGATAATATTGCAACTCGACCAAAGCTAACGCGCCAGCCATAAAGTGCCCGCCACCAATAATGCTCACCGCGTGTTGGCGACAAAGCTGTAAAATCTCAGGTGACGTATTGATCGTACTGACAAATACATCTTTACCCGAGACTAAGCCTTTTTCCTTCAATGCTTTAAGCACTCCAATCGCCATACGATCACTGGCGGTCCAAATCACGTTTAGATCGGGATAACGGTTCAGCAGAGTGAGCGCTTGACCATAAGCTACTGCGTCACTCCATTGGCCATAAACCGTTTGAGTCAGAGTGGCATTGGGCTGCATAAAGAAATAATCGCTGGCACCTTGGGTACGTAGCACTGAAGCAGGCGTCGACTTATCGCCCGAAATCAACAAAACTTTAGCCTGCTTTCCCTCTAAGTCGTCCATTAAGCCCTTAGCGGTCGCCGAACCTATAGCGTAATTATCGGGAATAATGGCGGGTAACAGATATTCTTGCCAATGGGGATCTTGCAGTAAAACATCACGTTCGCCGATAGAAATATCGTTTAAAATCAATTGCACATAGATGGGATGGGAGTAAAGCGCTTGCAGCATTTTTATCGCAGATTGTTTTTCATTAACCAGAATAACGTAATTGGGCAGTACCTTTGTGGAAGCTAACAACTCATCGAGTTGGGTGATCATCTTGAAATGATTGCGATCGGAATGAATGATTTCGAGCTTAATATCGAGTGTCGTCGCCGCCTCCAGCATCAATTGGTCGACGTCCCCCCAAAAACTGTCATCGACAGCCCCGGGATTAAAAAATACGACATCGAGTTTAGCCCAAACTGCCCCACCAAACCCCGCAGTACAGATAAACACACACGCTAACATCCACGAACGCATAGGCGAGTTCTCCTCGACCATGTTCCCTCAAATGTCATCCTTCACAAGAGGTCACTTTATTATTATCGATTCACAACCTTGTTACCGCATCGCCGCCCAAAATGTTGCTAAAACCAGCAGCAGATGTTTCGATTAAACCACAAAATGATACAAAGTATACTTTATATGCTGACTATTTATTCCGACACCCTATCTGTATAAGGAAATCGCGTGGATCCGTAGCAGAATATTTATGAGTCGTTGCTGACTCTCTTATGGGTCAGTCTTACGGCTTAACCACGTAGAAAATGACAGGGACCTAAACGTTTTAAAAGGGAAGTTGTTGGTTCGTCACTAAGAATCACAAGGTATACGAGTTCACTTTAAGCGTTAATACGGCCTAACGACCGAGGTGAATCAAGGTCGTGGGTATTCAACCCACGACTTTGACTCTAATCAAAAACTAAACCTGAACGTAAAACGTAAAACGTAAAACGTACTTCAAAGTACCGCGCCGTTTCGCGTATAACCAAACGGCAATCCCCATAGATGGCGAAGCCATAATCCCAATTACTGCTACACTCAAATTCTGCGCGAAATGAACCACAAAAGGATTTGTTTATGGCGATTGCCTGCGTCAATACCCGAGCCAGTTGTGGGGTCGAAGCGCCCCAAGTCACAGTTGAGGTGCATCTGAGCAATGGCTTACCGGCATTTAATCTGGTGGGATTACCCGAAGCGTCGGTAAAAGAAGCCCGCGAGCGGGTACGCAGCGCGCTGATCAATGCAGGATTCGAATTTCCGATGCGGCGTATAACCGTTAACCTTGCGCCAGCAGATTTACCTAAACAAGGTGGTCGCTACGATTTACCCATAGCCGTGGGCATATTGGCCGCCTCGGAACAAATCCCAGCTAATAGCTTAAAAAATCTTGAGTTTGTCGGTGAGCTGGCACTGTCTGGGCACATACATTATTGCCAAGGATTATTACCAGCGATTATCGCCGCTAAGCGCCAAGACCATACCTTGATATTGCCGCTGGATAATCGCCACGATGCCGAGTTAGTCGGCTATCCCAATGTGTTGTTTGGCTCGCACTTGCAGAGTTTGGCCGCTTATTTACAGGGGCAAAATCAGTTGCCGACGTTAGCGCCGCAATTAGAATGGATAAGCCAAGAGACGCCCGAGTCCCGTACTTGCCTGAGCGATGTGATTGGCCAATATCAGGCCAAGCAAGCACTCGAAATTGCCGCGGCGGGAAACCATAACCTCCTGATGCTTGGCCCGCCAGGTACGGGAAAAACCATGCTTGCCAGCCGAATGATGGCTCTATTGCCTGCGCTTAATTATGAGGAAGCATTAGAAGTGGCGGCGATTCATTCCGTTGCCGGACTCGACATTAAGCCGCAGCATTTTTTGCAGCGACCCTTTCGCTCGCCACACCACACAAGTTCGTCGATATCCCTCGTGGGCGGTGGCAGTATTCCCAAACCCGGTGAAATTTCCCTCGCCCACCGTGGCGTGCTGTTTTTAGATGAAGTGGCTGAATTTCCTCGAAAAGTCTTAGATTGCCTGCGCGAGCCGATGGAGACAGGCGAAGTGGTGATTTCCCGCGCCGCCGCTAAGCTAACATTCTTGAGTCGCTTCCAATTAATCGCGGCGATGAATCCCAGCCCGAGTGGCGATATCGATAGCCAACACAGATCGAGCCCAGAACAAATTCAGCGTTATCTTTCGCGGCTTTCAGGCCCGTTTCTCGACCGTTTCGATTTAACCATTGAAGTCCCCAAACTCCCCGCGGGTACATTAACTCAAGCCGCGCCGCAGACAGAAACCAGCCAAGATATCGCCAAACGAGTGAAACTAGCGCGTGAGCTGCAACTCGCCCGCGCTGGCGTGCTCAATAGTGAACTCACAGGGAAACAATTGAAACGCTTTAGCGGACTCAGTGACGCTGATTTAGTGTTTTTGGAGCAAAGCGTGGTAAAGCTTGGCCTCTCGGTTCGCAGTTTTCATCGTATACAAAGAGTTGCGCGCACGATTGCCGATCTGGAACAAGTGCCTAACACAGAACGCCGCCATATTGCCCAAGCACTGGGTTATCGCGCCATGGATAGATTACTCGCCCGCTTATCCCAGCAATATTAAGTTTGCCTGGGAATAAATGTTAACAAATGCACCGACCAGCAGTGCCTAAGATTGAGCCAAACGCCGACACCGAGTAACATAGGCCTCCAATTTTTGTCAGGGGGCTCGGATGGGAACGCTGTTTTCACAGATAAAAGGCTGTATCGCATTTTTAGGCTACGTTATAAATACCGTCTTTTGGACTATCCCAATCCTGTTGACCAGTTTTATAAAACTGATACCTATCAGTCTATTAAGGACTGCGACGAGCCATGTGCTCGACTTTTGTGCCAGCGCTTGGATCAGCGTCAATGGTGTGATTGAGCGCTGCTTGCATCCGGTTAAGATAGAACTGAGTGGTGACACCGACTTTTCCACTAAAGAGTGGTATATGGTGATTGCCAATCACCAGTCTTGGGTGGATATCCTGATCCTGCAGCGGGTTTTTAACCGAAAAATCCCTTTCTTGAAGTTTTTCCTCAAGCAAGAACTGATTTTTGTGCCGATTTTAGGCTTAGCTTGGTGGGCGCTCGATTTTCCTTTTATGCGCCGTTACAGCACGGCACAGTTGCGTAAAAATCCTAAGCTAAAGGGAAAAGACATTGAAATTACTCGTAAAGCCTGTGCTAAGTTCAAGGCTAAACCTGTAAGTGTGATGAACTTTGTCGAAGGCACGCGCTTCAGTAAAGCTAAACATCAAAAGCAGAACTCACAGTTCCAACATTTGTTAAAACCTAAAGCAGGCGGCATGGCCTTCGCGCTATCGGCCATGGGTGAACAGATCCACAAGCTCGTCGATGTCTCCATTTATTACCCAGACGCAGTGCCAAGCTATTGGGACTACCTGACAGGTAAGTTGCCAAGCGTTAAAGTACACATCAAGGTTTCTGATATTGATCCTGCGATGCGCGGCGATTATATGAATGACCGCGATTTTAAAATTGGCTTCCAAGAACAACTGAATCAACTCTGGCTCACTAAGGATCAAGTGTTAAGCCAACTCGCTAGCCAAGCGAATAAAGAATAAAGGTAACGCCACTATGTTGAATTTCCTGCCCGGGCCAGTGTTGTTTATGCTGAGCTTAAGCTTGCTGATCATTAATACCGCCGTATGGGGCTCGCTTATCAGCATAGGCGGAGTCGTAAAACTCGTGATGCCAGCGCAAAGTGCACGTAATGCGGTGACTGCGGTTATGAATCGTTTTATGTGGGCGTGGGCCTGCTGCAACGGTGGCATTCTGTTTTTGATCGCTAAAATTGAGTGGGATGTCGAAGGGCTCGAAGGACTCGATAAAAACAGCTGGTACTTGCTGATCAGCAACCACCTCAGTGGATTCGATATCGCCGCGCAAACTTACGTGTTACGTAACCACATCCCTATGCTGAAGTTCTTCCTCAAAAAAGAACTCGCCTATGTGCCTATCATGGGCCTAGGATGTTGGGCGCTGGATATGCCATTTATGAATAGAACCAGCCCAGCAAAACTTAAAAAGAATCCAAAGCTTAAGGGCAAAGATTTAGCGACCACACGCCGCGCCTGCGAAAAATTCAAAAATATGCCCACCTCAATCATTAACTATGTTGAAGGCAGCCGTTTTACCCAAGATAAACATCAGCGCCAAAACTCGCCTTATCAACATTTGTTACGTCCTAAAGCGGGTGGTATCGCCTTTACCTTATCAGCCATGGGTGAGCAATTTACTAACCTGCTGGATATGACAATTGTCTACCCAGATGCGCCTGACGATATTCTGTTTGGGGTGATGAACGGCAAGGTCAGCAAGATTATCGTGCGGATCAACGCCCTGCCCGTACCTCAAGTCGATCCAACGCGTTATTTCTCTGAGTCTGAGTATCGCGTCGAGTTCCAACGCTGGTTAAACCAAGTGTGGGCAGAAAAAGATCAACAAATTCATGCGTTACTACAAACAAATCAAAATGTCGCGGATAGCGTCACCAGCACTAATCACACTCAAGCAAGCTAGCTCGCCTCTAGCTTTGCTCTAGTTCAGCAACGCATGCCGCTGCAGCGGATAACTCCAATTCATTGAATACGGTTATTCCTGCGGCGCTGAGTTTTTCAGCCGTTAATCCTTGCCCCGCAATTAACTGTTTTGCAAATTGACCATCGTAGATCTGCCTATTACCACAGGATGGACTGCGGGCTTTTAAAATCGCCACTTTAATCCCTTGTTGCTGCGCCAGCTTAAGCGCGAGATCGGCTCCTAGACTAAAAGCGTGGGTCACATCCTCACCCTGAGCGGTTAAGATACGCTGCCCAACCCGCTCAGCAGGCGGTCTGGGTGTTGGCAAACCGCCTGCACATTCGGGACAAATCGCCACAATCCGCCCTTGCTCAAGCCACGTTTGCACCAGCTCGCTCTCCATCAAGTTATGACCACCGTCGTAGCGCACCGCTTGCCCGAGTAAACAACTGCTCACTAACACTTTTTCCACTGTCTCCTCCAAGCGTGTCATTCCGCCCATAGCATAACGCGAAGGACAAACATGCAAAATGCATTTGGACGATTTCCCCCCAAAGCCATCAACACCAGCAACAAGAACGGACGGCAAAAACCACTTCATTGTTGACAATTTAATATTTAAAAATTCATAAGATAAAATATTAAAAACGAACAAATTAAAATAAAACTATAAAAATCAGAATAATAAATAAAAATCAATTAGGATATAGACTTACGTCTAAGTAAACACATTGTTGACAATCTACTGAGAGAGGGCTATTTTTTACCCATTGTCGACAATCCTATTAATAGTGATGCGCTCTATGTTGAAGCAAGACACGACGTTCGTTTCTGATGACACTCAAGTTCCCCACCTGCATAAAGTCAAATCGACCTCGGCAGATAAAACGTCGACCACTCTCGCCGATCAAATTTTGGTGCAGATCCAAACCAGCATCATCAAAGGCGAACTGCCTGCAGGCAGCAAGATTAACGAGCAAGCACTGGCCGAAAAATACGGCATCAGCCGCGGCCCGACCCGCGAAGCCCTGCAAACCTTAGAAAGACAACGTTTAGTGGTGCGCGCCCCCCATGTTGGCGCCCGCGTAGCACAACTGACAGTTAGCGAACTTAACGATTTATATCAACTGCGTAGCGTGCTTGAAGGCATGGCCTGCGAACTCGCCGCCAGTCGTATCACCCCTGAGCAATTAGCCAAGTTAGAAGATTTACTCGCAACGCAAGATGCGGCGCTCGCTAAGGGTGATACCTACTTCCAAGAGGAAGGCGATGTCGATTTTCACTACCAAATTATTCAAGCCAGCGGTAACAAGCATCTGCAGGAAACCTTAGTCGGCGGCCTGTATCACCTGCTGCGCATGTACCGCTACCAGTGCACCAATAAAAATCGCCCCGTAAAAGCCATTGCCGAACACAGACGCATAGTCGAAGCCATTGCCCAGCGCGATGGTGAGTTGGCCAGTTTGCTGATGCGCCGCCATATCGAACAGGGGCGTAAAAATACCGAATTACGCTTAATTGAATTGCAAGCCAATGCAGCCGCAAAAGAAACCTTAGCCAACATTAGCTAAGTTCTTACGGCTCAATATGCCCACTTCCCATTAATGGAAAAGGATAAGGACAAGACCATGACCCAAAGCGCAGGATTACGTTTTCGCCAAGCTCTTGCTAAGGCTAAACCGTTACAAATCGTTGGCACCACCAATGCCTATTTTGCCTTGATGGCAGAACAAACAGGCTTCCAAGCCTTGTATCTTTCAGGCGCTGGCGTTGCCAATGCGTCCTACGGTTTGCCTGACTTAGGCATGACCTCAATGAATGACGTGCTGATTGATGCTGGTCGTATCACCTCTGCCACGCAAGTGCCTTTATTGGTTGATATCGACACTGGCTGGGGCGGCGCATTCAACATTGCTCGTACCATCAAAGAATTCGAAAAAGTCGGCGTCGCCGCTGTGCACATGGAAGACCAAGTGTCGCAAAAGCGTTGCGGCCACAGACCTAACAAAGCGGTCGTGAGCATAGAAGAAATGGTCGATCGCATTAAAGCGGCCGTCGATGCCCGTACCGATCCTAACTTTGTGATCATGGCGCGTACCGATGCGGTTGCCGTTGAAGGCTTAGAAGCGGGTATCGAACGTGCTCAAGCGTATATTGCCGCCGGTGCCGACATGATCTTCGCCGAAGCTTTAACTGAGCTAGACCAATATCGCCACTTTAAAGCGCAAGTCAAAGCGCCGATTTTGGCCAACATGACTGAATTTGGCCAAACCCAATTGTTCAATAAAGAAGAACTCGCCGAGGCGGGCGCCGACATGGTGCTCTATCCACTGGGTACGTTCCGTGCAGCCAACCAAGCGGCGCTGAACGTGATGCAAGCGCTGATGAATGATGGTCATCAACGTAACGTGCTCGACACTATGCAGACCCGTAAAGACTTGTATCAATACTTGGGCTACCACGCCTTTGAAGACAAGTTAGATCAACTGTTTAGCCAAGATAAATAACCGACAAGCTGCCGCCCTACACCAGCAGCCTTAACCAATAAACGCCAGCGCTCGGCGCTGGCAATAATCAAATAGCGTTAACGGAAGGATTACATTATGTCAGAAGGTAAAAAGTTAAGCGGCGCAGGACTACGTGGCCAAAGCGCAGGCGAAACCGCATTAAGCACAGTGGGCGTGTCAGGTTCGGGCCTCACGTACCGCGGTTATGATGTGAAAGATCTCGGTGAAAACGCCACCTTCGAAGAAGTCGCCTATCTCATTCTTTACGGCGAGTTGCCCACTCAAGCACAATTAGATGCTTACAAAGCCAAACTCAAAGGCCTTCGCGGTCTGCCACAAGCCTTAAAAGAAGTGTTAGAGCGCATTCCTGCTGACACTCATCCTATGGATGTGATGCGTACTGGTTGCTCTATGCTGGGCAATTTAGAAGCCGAACACAGCTTTGCCGATCAGAGTGAAATCACCGATCGCCTATTGGCCGCCTTCCCATCAATCATCTGTTACTGGTATCGCTTTAGTCACGACGGTGTGCGTATCGACACTGAAACCGATGACGACCAAATTGGCGCGCACTTCCTGCATTTATTACACGGTAAAGCGCCGTCTGAACTGCATGCAAAAGTGATGGACGTATCCTTGATTCTTTATGCAGAACATGAGTTTAATGCATCAACCTTTACCGCGCGCGTCTGTGCATCCACCCTGTCAGACATGCATTCGTGTGTCACAGGGGCGATTGGTTCACTGCGCGGCCCGCTGCATGGCGGCGCAAACGAAGCGGCGATGGAACTGATCCAAGACATGAAAGACGAAGCCGATGCGCGCGACATCTTAATGGGTAAACTCGAGCGTAAAGATAAGATCATGGGCTTCGGTCACGCGATTTACCGCGACAGCGATCCACGTAATGCCATCATCAAAGAATGGTCAGAAAAACTAGCGGCAGCCAACGGTGACGACCGCCTATATCGAGTATCAGTTGCCTGCGAAGCCCTGATGTGGGAACAGAAAAAACTCTTCTGTAATGCTGACTTCTTCCATGCCAGCGCTTACCACTACATGGATATTCCGACTAAGTTGTTTACGCCAATCTTCGTGTGTTCACGCGTCACAGGCTGGGCGGCGCACGTGATGGAGCAACGCTCTAACAACCGCATCATCCGCCCAAGTGCCGATTATGTGGGCGTTGCACCACGCAAAGTCGTCCCCATTGCCAACCGTTAAGCCAAGCTAACGACTCTTGGCGCGAGACTGCTATTAATAGACAGTCTCGCGCCAACTTCATTTTCCGAAATGGATGATGTTATGAACACTGCTATGAATACCCTATATCGCAAGCCCTTACCCGGCACCAAACTCGATTATTTCGACACCCGCGAAGCCATAGAAGCGATTGCTCCTGGCGCGTACGCCAGGCTACCTTATACCTCGCGCGTGCTGGCTGAAAACTTAGTCCGTCGCTGCACACCTGCGGACTTAACCGCCTCGCTGAAACAAATTATCGAATCTAAGCAAGAACTGGATTTCCCTTGGTTTCCTGCCCGCGTGGTCTGCCACGACATTTTGGGGCAAACCGCCTTAGTTGACCTTGCAGGCCTGCGTGATGCGATTGCCGCTAAAGGTGGCGATCCCGCTAAAGTGAACCCTGTCGTGCCAACACAACTCATTGTTGATCACTCGCTCGCCGTTGAGTTTGGTGGTTTTGATAAAGACGCCTTTGCCAAAAACCGCGCTATCGAAGACAGACGCAACGAAGACAGATTCCACTTTATTGATTGGACGCAAAAAGCCTTTAAAAACATTGATGTTATCCCTCAGGGTAACGGCATCATGCACCAAATTAACTTAGAGCGTATGTCGCCTGTGGTGCATTCACGCAATGGCGTGGCCTTCCCTGATACCTTAGTTGGCACCGACAGCCACACACCACACGTTGATGCACTGGGCGTTATCGCCATAGGTGTCGGCGGCTTAGAAGCCGAAAGCGTCATGCTAGGGCGCGCATCCTATATGCGTCTACCGGACATTATCGGTGTCGAGCTCACGGGCAGACCGCAGCCTGGCATTACAGCTACCGATATCGTATTGGCCTTGACCGAATTTTTACGCGCACAAAAAGTCGTCTCCTCTTACTTAGAGTTCTTCGGCGAAGGCGCAGCGGCGCTGACATTAGGCGATCGCGCCACGATTTCGAACATGACACCTGAATTTGGTGCCACTGCGGCCATGTTCTACATCGACCAGCAAACCCTTGATTATTTGACCTTAACTGGCCGCGAAGCCGAGCAAGTTAAACTGGTTGAAATCTATGCCAAAACCGCAGGTTTGTGGGCCGACAGCTTGACCGAAGTGCACTATCCACGCGTACTGCATTTTGATTTATCTTCGGTGGTGCGCACCATTGCAGGGCCATCAAACCCACATGCACGGGTGCCAACATCAGAATTGGCTCAGCGCGGCATTAGCGGTGTGGTCGAAAACGAACCCGGCTTAATGCCAGATGGCGCTGTGATCATCGCCGCCATCACTAGCTGTACCAACACCAGCAACCCACGCAACGTGATTGCCGCGGGTCTGATTGCCCGTAACGCTAACGCCAAAGGCTTGAGCCGTAAACCTTGGGTCAAAACCTCACTGGCCCCTGGCTCTAAAGCAGTGCAGTTATACTTGGAAGACGCCAATCTTTTGCCCGAACTGGAACAGCTTGGCTTTGGGATCGTCGGCTTTGCCTGCACGACGTGTAACGGTATGAGCGGCGCACTGGATCCTGTGATTCAAAAAGAAGTCATCGACCGCGACTTGTACGCCACCGCGGTATTATCGGGTAACCGTAACTTCGATGGCCGTATTCATCCCTATGCCAAACAAGCCTTCTTAGCATCACCGCCATTGGTGGTGGCCTATGCGATTGCCGGCACCATACGTTTCGATATCGAAAAGGATGTGTTGGGATTAGATAAAGACGGTAACCCCGTCAAACTTATCGACATTTGGCCATCGGATGAAGAAATCGATGCCGTGATTGCTAAAAGCGTTAAACCTGAGCAGTTCCGCAAAGTGTACGAACCCATGTTCGATTTAGCCGTCGATTATGGTGAGCAAATCAGCCCGCTGTACGATTGGCGAGCGCAGTCGACTTATATTCGCCGCCCTCCTTATTGGGAAGGCGCGTTGGCGGGTGAACGTACATTAAAAGGCATGCGCCCGTTAGCGGTACTGGGTGACAACATCACCACCGACCATTTATCGCCGTCGAACGCCATTATGATGGACAGTGCCGCCGGCGAATACCTGCACAAGATGGGCTTGCCAGAAGAAGACTTTAACTCTTATGCCACCCATCGCGGCGATCACTTAACCGCACAGCGCGCGACTTTTGCCAACCCTAAGCTTAAAAACGAGATGGCGCTGGTTGACGGCAAAGTACAGCAAGGTTCACTTGCCCGTATCGAACCCGAAGGCCAAGTGACCCGTATGTGGGAAGCGATTGAAACCTATATGGAACGTAAGCAGCCGCTGATCATCATAGCGGGCGCTGACTACGGCCAAGGATCGTCGCGCGACTGGGCCGCCAAAGGCGTACGTTTAGCAGGTGTGGAAGCCATTGTTGCCGAAGGTTTCGAGCGTATTCATCGCACTAACTTAGTGGGTATGGGCGTGCTGCCGCTGGAGTTTAAAGCCGGTGAAAACCGTGCAACCTATGGCATAGATGGCACCGAAGTGTTCGATGTGCTCGGCACGCCAGCGCCACGAGCGGATTTGACTGTCGTTATCAGCCGTAAAAACGGTGAGCGCATCGAAGTGCCAGTAACCTGTCGTCTCGATACCGCCGAAGAAGTCTCGATCTACGAAGCGGGCGGCGTATTGCAACGCTTCGCGCAGGACTTTCTCGAATCGAATCAGGCTTAAATCGAACCTTGTTTGAGTCGAGTCTTGAATCAAGGCTCGGCTCAAGTAAAACACGAATATCAGCTAAAGATAAGCTAGCTAAACAGAGCGCCAATAACTTCCCCAATTAAGTTACTGGCGCTCATTTGGATTCCATTGGGAGTCCTTTTGGAGTCAATGTATGAATACTTCAACACCCCACGCGCCACAAATCAAAATCGCTGCGACCTATATGCGCGGCGGCACCAGTAAAGGCGTGTTTTTCCGTCTGCAGGATTTGCCGAAAGCCGCACAAGTTGCTGGCCCTGCCCGTGATGCGCTACTGCTGCGAGTGATTGGCAGCCCAGACGCTTACGGCAAACAAATCGATGGCATGGGCGGCGCCACCTCAAGCACCAGTAAAACTGTGATCCTCTCCCCTAGCACTCAAACCGATCACGATGTCGATTACCTGTTCGGCCAAGTGGCCATCGATAAACCCTTTGTCGATTGGAGTGGTAACTGCGGCAACTTAACCGCCGCCGTCGGCGCCTTTGCCATCAGCAATGGCTTAATTGATACGGCCCGCATTCCACAAAATGGCATCTGCACAGTGCGTATTTGGCAAGCCAACATAGGCAAAACCATTATCGCCCATGTACCCATCACTAAGGGTGAAGTGCAAGAAACCGGTGATTTTGAGCTCGATGGTGTGACCTTTCCCGCCGCCGAAGTGCAAATCGAATTTATGAACCCGGCTGCGGACGAAGATGCCAATTCTAACGGAGGGAGTGGCAGCATGTTCCCGACGGGCAATGTTGTTGATGTACTAGAAGTGCCGGGTATTGGCAGTTTTAAGGCCACTATGATTAACGCTGGCATTCCCACCATTTTTATTAATGCTGAGGACTTAGGCTACACAGGCACTGAGCTGCAGGATGATATTAATAGCGACACGGCGGCACTGGCTAAATTTGAAACCATTCGCGCCTATGGTGCAGTGCGTATGGGCTTGATTTCGCATATAGATGAAGCCATTACACGCCAGCATACGCCCAAGGTCGCCTTTGTGGCTAAGCCCAAAGCCTATGTGTCATCGAGCGGCAAACCCGTCAATACCGATGATATCGACTTGCTCGTGCGCGCCCTGTCTATGGGCAAACTGCACCACGCCATGATGGGCACGGCAGCAGTGGCAATTGGCACAGCTGCAGCGATCCCCGGCACCTTAGTTAACTTAGCCGCTGGCGGCGACACTAAGGACAAAATAGATGCGGTGCGCTTTGGTCATCCCTCTGGCACGCTGCGTGTTGGGGCTGAGGCGTCAATGGTTAACGGCGAATGGACAGTTGTAAAAGCCATTATGAGCCGCAGCGCCCGCGTGCTAATGGAAGGTTTTGTGCGAGTACCGAGCGAGTGTTTCTAATCGTTTATCTGGTTTTAGATTCAATCGCTAAAGGCGCACAAGGAAGAGGATTCAAATGAAAAAAACAACGGCATTACGACAAATGCTCAGTGGTAGCGATATTCACGTCGCCCCCGGTGTTTACGATGGCATGACGGCACGTTTAGCCGAACAGGCGGGGTTTAAGCTGATTTATGCCAGTGGCGGCGCGATTGCGAGAAGTTGTGGTTTCCCCGATATAGGCATGTTGAGCTTTAGCGAAGTGTTGCATCGACTCGAACAGATGGTCGAAGTGACCCAAGTGCCCATCATAGCGGATGCGGATACTGGGTTTGGTAATGCCATCAACGTGAGCCGCACAGTAAAAGCCTTTGAGCGAGCCGGTGTCGCAGCATTGCACTTGGAAGATCAAACCTTTCCAAAGCGCTGCGGCCATCTGAATGATAAATCTTTGGTGAGTACCCAAGAAATGGTGCACAAGATCCGTGTCGCTAAGGATAGCCAAACTGACCCAGATTTTACCTTAATTGCCCGCACTGATGCGATCGCCGTTGAAGGATTCGACGCTGCAATGGAACGATCACATGCGTATTTAGCAGCGGGTGCCGACGTGATTTTTGTCGAAGCGCCAGAAACCGTTGAGCAAATTGAATTGATCGCTAAGCATATCAAGCAGCCTAAGCTCATCAATATGTTCCACAGTGGTAAAACACCGCTGGTGTCAAAGGACAGACTGCAAGCATTGGGATACAAGTTCATTATTATTCCCTCAGACTTACAGCGAGCGACTATCCATGCTTGTCAGCACACCTTACGCACCATTCTCGAGCAAGGTGACAGTGGCAGTATTGCCGAGCAGATGGTGTCGTTTGCAGAGCGTGAGCGGATCATAAATACACAAGCTTATTTGGATCTTGACCTCGGCTATTGACGTAACTGAGTCAATGCAAGTTTAACCCTGCCATCTAAACGCTAAAACAGTTCAACCAAAGACCTTGCTTCTCCCCCTTCCGGCAAGGTCTTTTTCTATTCGCCCTCATGGTTTTAGTGACTCTGCGCACTGGTTTTCGCTGCATTTGTCGCAGCATCATATGTTGGCCTATCTTAAACAGTGCTAAGATTCTTAAGCTTAAACACGGGAAAAAAAGCTCGTCATAACCAGCACAAAGACACTAAAACAGCATATTTGAGCTATCGCATGATCGATGACTGAATCGCGCCCATCGATTTTGGTTGTTTTTAAACCAAGTCAGCAATTTAAGCTAAAGTTTTTACAACAAAATGGCATTTAAGGTCTAGGCTAAGAACTAAACTAAATAGAAACCTAATCAGGATGGGTCCGTTTTTTGGTAGGGGAAAATTTGAGTCAACTAATCCACAAGCTAGTGCTAGGCGCGCTTTGTATCCTAAGTTTGTGGGGGATCTCGTGCAATGGATTAGCGCAACCATTGAGCGCGGCTTTCACACAGCTTAAATTTGAACATATTCGCAGTGAAGATGGCCTCAACCAGAATACGATTACCAGCCTGTTTATGGACAGTGCTGGCATGTTGTGGATTGGTACTCAAGATGGTTTGCATGCCTACAACGGTCATGACTTCACTATTTTTACCCACTCCCCCAACGATCCTAGCAGTATTTCAGAAAGTTATGTCTCTGACATTATTCAAGATTCAGAAGGCTACATTTGGGTTTCCACATTCAGCCAAGGGGTTAATCGACTCGATTTGAGTACAGGGACCTTTGAACACTTTGGCCAAAAACAAGGGCTTACCGATCCGCGCACAACCAAACTCAGCGTTGTAGGCAATACACTCTGGATTGGTACTAAAGCAGGACTATTTTCCCTATCGACCAAAACCAAACGCATTACCCAAGTGAACTTAGGTAATAGTGTTCAACCCCACATCACCAGCTTAGCCAATGTTGAAGACACTTACCTGCTGGCAGGAACACAAGATAGCGGCACCTTTGCTGTCAGTGCCAATACTATTACTCGCTTAAATGTCCCGCAGAATCTCACTGCACATCAAATTAGGGCACATTCCGCTAATGCGATCACTTTAGCTCTGGGTGAGCAATTATGGCATTACAACTTGGCCTCACAACAGGGCGAAATCCTATGGCAGACAGACGATAATGTGCCTTACATTAAGGACTTTATCCAAACTGAACAGGGTAATTTTTGGGTTGTTGGGCCAGAAGCAGGTCTCATTCAACTCGAGAGAAACGACAAAATATTCACTGCGACCTATCATAGGTATGATCCTAAGCGCACCAACAGTATCAGTGAAAATAACATACTGAGTTTACTACAAGATCCCTTTGGCAACTTATGGCTAGGCGCCAGTTATTCGGGATTAGATAAAATTAATACCCGTCGCCAGTATTTTCAGCATATTTTCGAATACACCACGGAGCTGTCGCAACAGAGCAACAATATTCGCACCTTATTCCGCAGCAAAGATAATGCCCTTTGGATAGGCACTGAAGGCGCAGGGCTTAAGCGCATATTAGCCGATGGAAAATATGAGCATTATACGGAGCTATTTGCGAACGCCTTAGGAATGCATCAACGCAATTTAAACCTCATCCTGCGAGATATTGATCAAGACAAAGCTGGCGTGCTCTGGTTTGCCACTAACTATGGACTCGGTCGGCTGTCGCCAGAGGGCGATTTCCAATTACTCAAGGTCACTACAAGTACGGACCAAGGCTCTGAAGCCAATTATATTCGCAATCTTGACATTGATGATCAAGGTCATCTCTGGGTAGCAACGACCCATGCCATCTATCGCAAAGCTATAGATACCGATGAGTTTACTTTTATCTCATTGGCACATATTGATAATTTCTATCCGGCGCAAAACCAGCTTTTAATCCTAAGAGCACACAAAGATACGCTTTGGATAGGCACACTCAATGGCCTGCTGAAACTGGATATGAAAACGGGGATAGGTAAATCTTACTTCCATCAATCCTCTAATAAGAAAAGCTTAATCAACAACCGTGTCCGCGATATTTTGGTGACTCAGGCGGGTGAGGTATGGTTCGCCACCCATGGCGGGATCAGTAAGTTATCTTCCCAAGGTGCCGATGCAGGCTTTACTCATTACACCCGCGAGCAGGGATTACCAAGCGATACCATCTACGCCTTACTTGAGGACCAAGAACATAACATTTGGTTTAGCAGCAATGCCGGCATAGGTAAACTTAACCCTAAAACCAATCGCATCATCATATTCAACGAACAAGAAGGTTTGCAGGCACTGGAGTTTAACGGCGGTGTAAAACTGCAGGACAGCGATGGCGATCTCTGGTTTGGCGGTATTAACGGCATCAATCGTTTCAATCCCCAGTCGATTCCAGATCAACGACCCGATGTTAAAGTCGCGCTCACTGGCTATAGCATTGCGGGAAAAGGCCACACGATTCTCGATTTAAGCCGCCCCCCTAGCATAGTGATGAACTATAGCGATCAGCTAATCAGTTTTGAGGTGACCTCATTGGATTTCAGCTACACGGGTAAAAACCGTTTCAGCTATTATCTCGAAGGGTTTGATAACGAATGGCATGAGCTACCCACAGGCAATGAAATCACCTTCACTAACATCAATTCTGGCCATTACCGATTACATGTTCGTCATGGGCTGCAATACAACTCAGAAGGTGCCTACGCGCTGCTTGTCGATCTGAATGTACAAGCCCCCTTCTATCGCACTCAATTCGCCTACGTCCTTTATTTCTTACTCACTTTAGGACTGCTGGCTTGGGTCATTCTCTGGCGTAAAAAGAAACATCAAATACAACGTGAATTTGAAACCAGCATTCGCGCCTCAGAGGAGCGACTCAAACTTGCACTTTGGGCCTCTGGTGATGGCATGTGGGACTGGAACATACCAGAAAATCGAGTCTATCGTACCAATATGGATTCTTCAGTCCCCCATTGGAACAGCAGCAATATTGTCCATGAGAGCATGCACTCAGAAGACAGAGAGAGATTCAAACTTGAGCTAAACGAGCACCTTCAAGGCCGCTCGCCTTTCTTCGAAGCCGAGTACCGTGTCGAACGCTCACCGGGTAATTGGGTGTGGATTTTAGACCGCGGTAAAGTGGTGGAAAAAGATAGCCTAGATAATCCGATCCGCATGACAGGGACCAACCGTAACATTACCTCGCGCAAACTGATTGAAAACGAGTTGGTACTGTCATCACAAGTGCTTAACAGTATGAACGAAGCCGTTGTAGTGGGAGGATTAAATTATCGAATTCGTTCGGTCAACCCAGCATTTTGTGCCATTACAGGGTACACAGAACGCCAAATAACCGATAAGCATTTCATTCACTTAGCCTTTAGTCGCCAACAGCGGGAGTTGTTCAATACGATTGAACAACAGCTACTGCGTCACAAACATTGGGTCGGAGAACTGTGGATCCGCAATAAACAACGTCAGGCCATTTTAGTCTGGCTTGAAATCAACCAAGTGATCGATATCAAAGGCGAAACCAGTCACTTCGTTGCTGTATTTACCGACATCACAGAGCGGAAAAAAGCCGAAGAAGATCTGCGTTTTCTCGCCAGCTTCGACACATTAACTGGCTTACCGAACCGAACTTTATTTCAAGACAGGCTCAATCACGCGATTACTCAAGCGCACAGAGCGAATAATATCGTTGCCTTGCTGTTCTTAGACCTCGACCGCTTTAAACATATCAACGACTCTATGGGTCATCATGTCGGGGATTTATTACTGAAAGCCGTGGCAAGACGACTGCAAAATGCAGTGCGTGATGGCGATACTGTCGCACGCTTAGGTGGCGATGAATTTACTATTATTTTAGAAGGTGTTGCGAAAACAAAAGCCGCAACCCTGATCTCAGAAAAAGTGCTCAGAGCATTCCAAACGCCCTTCCTATTGGACGATAAAACGCTGACCATCTCGACCTCAATTGGTATCAGCTTATACCCTAACGATGCGGACAACGCCGACTCACTAATTAAATTTGCCGATACCGCCATGTACCACGCAAAATCATCAGGTCGAAATAACTTTCAGTTTTATACCTCTAAGTTGAATGAAATCGCCACCCGTCATGTACAACTCGAAAGTGGTTTAAAGGAAGCTATCCAACGCAAAGAACTAAGCTTGGTTTATCAACCTAAATTCTGTTTACGAGATGGTTCACTCACAGGACTGGAAGCACTTTTACGTTGGTATCACACTGAACTTGGCCCCATTTCCCCCGTCGAGTTTATTCCGCTGGCGGAAGAAACCGGCATCATCACCCAAATTGGCCATTGGGTGATCAATCATGCTTGCCAGCAATTAGCCGAATGGAATAGCTTAGGATTTAACGGGATCACTATTGCCGTCAACCTATCGGCTCGCCAACTGAAGGCGGACATTATCTCCACCATCGAAGTCGCTTTAGCCGTATCAGGTCTCCCGGCTCAATCTCTTGAGCTTGAGCTTACTGAATCAATGATCATGGGCAATCCGCAGGAGTCGGTCAGCATCCTATCTAAACTCAAGGCCCTAGGATTGACCATAGCCGTGGATGATTTTGGTACGGGTTATTCGAGCCTAAGCTATCTCAAACGCTTCCCGATAGACACGCTGAAAATCGATCGAGAGTTCGTCAGAGATATTACAAATGATCCCGACGATGCGGCCATCACCAGCGCTATTATCGCCCTCGCCCACAGTTTAGACCTGAACGTTGTCGCCGAAGGCGTAGAGACCCAAGAACAACTCAACTTCTTGGCGATGCAGGGTTGCGATCAGGTACAAGGTTTCTTACTCAGTAAACCCTTAAGTGCCGCGGATTTTTTAACTTTGCTCAAGAATCAATCTAAGCCACAGCCGATTTGATTTGGTTTGATTTGATTTGATTTGAGGCGAAGCCTACAAATGTCATCGTCAAAATCA